>JAEMRL010000462.1 GCA_016463385.1 Thermoleophilia bacterium | reverse complement strand
TTCACGGCCTCGTCGACCGTGCGCAGCTTCATGGCCCTGCTGGGCCCGGGCGACCGCGAGGCCCTGCGCGCCGGGCCGCGCGTGGTCTCCATCGGCCCGATCACGAGCGACACCGCCCGCGCCGAGGGGCTCGAGGTCCACGCCGAGGCGTCCGAGTTCACGATCCCGGGGCTGGTGGACGCCCTCCTCGCCGACGCGGGGTCCCCCTCGGCCGCGTGATCACCCTCCTCACCGATTTCGGGGCGGGGAGCGAGTACGTGGGGGCCATCCACGCGGTCCTGGCCGCCGCGTGCCCCGGCCACGAGCGGATCGATCTGGCCCACGACATCCCGGCCGGCGACATCCGGCGCGGGGCCCTCACGCTGGCGCGGCTCGCGCCGCTGCTGCCGGACGCGGTCCACCTGGCCGTCGTCGACCCCGGCGTGGGCGGCCCGCGCCGGGCGGTGGTGCTGGGCCTGGCGTCGGGCGGGGCGCTCGTCGGCCCCGACAACGGGCTGCTGGCCCCGGCGGCCGAGGCGCTCGGCGTGGTCGCCGCGGTCGCCCTCCATCCGCTGCCCGACGGGGCGTCGGCCACCTTCCACGGGCGCGACCTGTTCGCCCCGGCGGCGGCGGCTCTGGCCGCGGGGGCCCGTCCGTCCGAGCTCGGCATCCCGTTCGACCCCGCGAGCCTGCTGGTCCCCGATCTGCCGCCTCCGGCGGTGCGGCCGGGCGAGCTGGTCGCGCCCATCGTCGCCGTCGACGTCTTCGGCAACCTCCAGCTGCTGGCGGGTCCCGCCGACCTCGCGGCCGCCGGCTTCACCATGGGCGACCGGATCTCCGCGGCCGTCACCGATCGCCGGCATCCCGCGACGGTCTGCCGGGTCTTCGCCGACGCCGCGCCGAAGGGGATGCTCGTGCACATCGACAGCCACGGGATGGTCGCGCTGGCGGTGAACGGCGGCAGCGCCGCCCAGCGGATGGGCGCCGCGGCCGGGCAGGACCTCACCCTGGGGCGCTGGACCCCGTCGTGATCCGCGCGGCGATCGCGTCGACCAGCCGGTCGGCGGCGCCGGCGCCGTGGACGAGGAAGAGCGAGGGCTCCACCAGCTCCAGCTCCAGCACCACCGGCCGCCCCGCGTCGTCGGGCACGAGGTCGACCCGGGCGTAGAGCGGGGCGGACCCGCCGGGGATCGCCGCGAGCGCCGCCTCGGCGACCTCCATCTCCCCGGGCGTGGGGGTCGACGGGCGGATGTCCTCCTCGACGAAGAGGCCGCCGACCACGCTCAGGCCCGGAACCAGCATCGGGCCCTTGCGCGCCGCGTGGCTGAAGGCGCCGTCGATGAAGACCAGCGCCGTCTCGCCGCGCTCGCCCTCCACGCGCGACAGATAGGGCTGCGCCATCGCCACGCGGCCGTCCGCGTGCAGGCGCGCGACGTGCGCCTCGGCCTCGGCGCGCGCGCCCGGCAGGTGCCGCCCCGTGTCGAGGGATCCGGCCGAGATCGTCGGCTTGACCACGATCTCCCCGTCCCCGGGCCAGTCCATGGCCTCTCCCGGACCGGCGAAGGCGGTCGGCACCACCGGCACCCCGGCCGCGCCGAGGTCGCGCAGGTAGTGCTTGTCGGCGCTCCAGCGCAGCAGATGGGGCGGGTTCGCGAGGGCCGTCGCGCGCGCCACCCGCTCGGACCACTCCAGGAACTCGGCGTGCCGGCGGGTGTAGTCCCAGGGGGAGCGCACCACGACCAGGTCGTGGGCGGCCCAGTCGGCGCCCGGATCGTCCCAGTCGATGACGGCGTGGGCGATGTCGCGGCGCGCGAGCGCCTCCACGAGCGGAGGGAGGTCGTCGTCCAGCGGCCGCGCCTCGGCGGCCGTGACGAGGGCGACGCTCAGCGGCGGGTCGTGTGGGGCTCGGCCGGCACCCCGGCAGTCTGCGGGGCGTCCGCGCCGCCGGCAACCCCGGCGGGCTGGACGACGACCGGGCCCTCGTCGGGGCCGACCACCGTCACGCGCGGTCCGGTGTCCCGGCGCGCCCGCAGACCGAGTCCCCCGAGGACAATGGCCGAGATG
>JAEMRL010000461.1 GCA_016463385.1 Thermoleophilia bacterium | reverse complement strand
ATGGACGCCTCGTTCATGGGCTCGGTGCTCGCCGTCGTGGGCCGCCATGCGCCGGGCGCCCTCGCCGGCCGCGCGAGCCGCGCGAGCATCCCGCACGAGCCGCGCGACCTGCGGGCCTTCAAGGACGCGGGCCTCGCGACCGTCGAGGAGCTCGACGTGCAGCTCGCGGTGCTGATGGAGGACGTCGACCAGGCCTGGTCCGTCTTCGGGCGCACCTACATCGCGCAGATCCTCGACGAAGAGGGCCAGGAGGATCTGCGGCGCGTCCTCGGGCGCCGGATGCCGCACACCCTCTACCTGCCGGTGCGCTTCCTGCGCACCCGCCGGCCGGGCTAACCCGGGGGCACGGCCTCGAGGGCGCGGGCCGGGGGCTCATCGCAGGAGGCGTCGGACAGCCAGCGGTTCCCGTACGCGCGCATCGCGTCGACGATCGGGACGAGGTCCAGGCCCTTCGCGGTGAGGTGGTACACGACCCGGGGCGGCATCTCGGCGTACTCGCGCCGCTCGAGGATGCCCTCCTCCTCGAGCGTCCGCAGGCGCAGGGAGAGGGTGCGCGGGCTGATGCCCGCGAGGGAGCGCTCGAGCTCGCTGAAGCGACAGGGCCCCTCGGCCAGGTCCCGGAGCATCAGCAGGGTCCACTTGCCGGAGACGATCCGCGCCGTCTCGAGAACGGGGCAGACGCTGTCGTGCGTGTCCACGGGGGCCAGGGTTGCCATCTTCGTGCCGGATGGTACCACCGTGTCCCGCGGATCCCGCCCCCGTCGTGACGGCGGCGGAACCGGGCTCAGCTGTACTGCGCGGCCTCGCGGCGCGAGGCGCCGGCGTCGAGCATCAGCTTGAAGTCGTGGGGGCTGGAGGCGGCCTCCATCGCGGCGGCGAGCGTGACCCGTCCGGCGGTGACGTGGTCGAACAGCGACTGGTCGAACGTCTGCATGCCGTAGAACTCGCCCTCGCGGATGACCTCCGACAGGCGCCCGGTCTCGCTCGCGTTCAGGATCATGTCCTTGGCGCGGCCGGTCGAGACCATCACCTCGCAGGCGGGGACGCGCCCGTTGCCGTCGGCGGTGCGCACCAGGCGCTGGGAGATGATCCCGCGCAGCGTCCCGGCGAGCATCGCGCGCACCTGCTGCTGCTGGTGCAGCGGGAAGAAGCCGATCGCCCGGTTCACCGTCTCGGTGGCGTCGAGCGTGTGCATGGTCGAGAGCACCAGGTGGCCGGTCTCGGCCGCGCTGAGGGCGGTCTCCATCGTCGTCAGGTCGCGGATCTCGCCGATCATGATCACGTCGGGGTCCTGCCGCAGCACGCGGCGCAGGGCGCTCTGGAACGACTCGGTGTCCATCCCGACCTCGCGCTGGTTGATCAGCGAGCCGCGGTCGATGTGGAGCATCTCGATCGGGTCCTCGATGGTCACCACGTGCTTGTGCGAGGTCCGGTTGATCCGGTCGATCATCGCCGCGAGCGTGGTGCTCTTTCCCGAGCCGGTCGTACCGGTGACGAGGATGACGCCGCGCTCCTCGTCGGCGAGCCGCCCGACAACCGGCGGCAGGTCGAGATCCTCGACCGAGAGGACCTTGAAGGGCACCACGCGCAGCACGATGCTGATCGAGCCGCGCTGGCGGAAGATGTTCACGCGGAAGCGGCCGAGGCCCTCACGGGTGTGCGAAAGGTCGGTCTCGCCGCAGTCCTCGAACTCGCTGCGCTTCGACTCGTTGCCGCGCAGCAGCTCGGCGGCGAAGCGGGCGGTGTCCTCGGGCCGCAGGATCTCGTATCCCGGCACCTGTGCGAGCACGCCGTTGACACGGACGATCGGACGCGAGGGCACCTTGAGGTGGAGGTCGCTCCCGCCCCGCTCGACGGCGTGCGCGAGCAGCGCTCCGAGGTCGGGCGGATCGGTGGGCGCCGGGGAGTGCGTGGCGGACACGTGGACTGTTTCGGCAGACGACGGGGGCGTCATGAGGCCTCGCCGCGAAAATCCGCCGGCGACGTCCGTCCCGCGCGACCGGGGACCCTCGTGGGCCGCACCCGGCCCGGGGACGGGTAACGTC
>JAEMRL010000460.1:724-2049 GCA_016463385.1 Thermoleophilia bacterium | reverse complement strand
CGCCGGTGTCGCTTCCGAGGGCCCAGGGCGCCTGGAAGGCGGCGACCGCGGCCGCGCTGATCAGGCAGGTGGCCGCGATCGACAGCAACGCGAGCCTCGACATGACGTCGACGCTAGTCCCGCCGGGGGACGCGGATCGGCGCGTGCGGCCTGTCGGGGACGGATGTCACCGGCGGCCTGTGCCACGGCATCGGTCCCGGCGTGGAGGGGCCCCCGCGTGGGTAGGGAGCGCCCATGGCGCCGGGACCCCTCCCCCCTTTCGCGGCCTGGCGCCACGTCGGCGCGCGGGAGGGGTTCGAGGTGGTCTTCCTGCAGGAGGACGGACGACGCGCCGAGGGGCACACCACCGCGATCGAGGACGGGGAGCCCTTCTCGGTTGGCTACACGATCGAACTCGACGCCCGTCACCGGGCGCGGCGGGCGCGGATCTCGGCGCGCTCGCGTCGCGGGACGGCGACGGTGCGCATCGACGGCGACGGTGAGGGTGGGTGGCGCGTGAACGGGCGCCCCGTCGCCGGTCTGGACGGCTGCCTCGACGTCGACTTCGAGTCGTCAGCCCTCACGAACGCGTTCCCGGTGCGGAGGCTCGGCCTCGCCCCCGGAGAGCAGGCGGAGGCCCCGGCCGTGTACGTCCGGGCGCTCGATCTCGCGGTGGAGCGGCTGGAGCAGACCTACGCCCGCCGCCCTCCGCTGCGCTCGGGTGAGGGCTACGACTACGCGTGCCCGGCGTTCGACACCCGCTGCACGCTCGTCTACGACGCCGCCGGCCTGGTGCTCGACTACCCGGGGCTCGCCGTCCGGATGGCTCCTCCGTGAGCCTCAGCCGGGCGGCGCCAGGCTCACGAGCACGGCCACGCTCACCAGGAGCGCCGCCGCCACGGCGAGCTCGGCGCGCACGCTGATCCGCAGGGCCGCGGCGGCGCCCCGGTCGCCCGGATCGAGGCCGAGTGCCGCCCGCTCGAGGCGCGGATGGACCACCATCCGGTTGTAGGCGCCGCCGATCAGCAGGAGGGCGAAGAGGGCGAGCTTCACGAGCAGGGCGCGCCCGTAGCCGGTGTCGAGGAGGTCGCCGATCCCGACCTCGGCGAGCGCGCGGTAGACGCCCGTCACGACGAGCACGGCGACCGCGGTCAGCGCCAACGCGGAGAACCTCACCACCACCGCGGCCGCGAGCCTCACGCGATCGCCCTCGGCGAGGCGGGCGACAGCCGGGACCACGAGCACGGCGAGCCCGAGCAGCCCGCCGATCCACGCGGCCGTCGCCGTGCTGTGGAGCAGGTCGATGACGATGTTCGCCGTCGCGTCGCCGCCGGTCGGGTCGGTGC
>JAEMRL010000460.1:0-714 GCA_016463385.1 Thermoleophilia bacterium | reverse complement strand
GGCGAGCGCCAGGAGCGGCCCGGCGCCCATCAGGGCGGCCACGCCCTCGCCGTCGGGCGTGCGGCCGACGTGCCGCCGGCCGATGGCGAGACCCGCCGCCACGGCGAGGACGAGCCCTGCCGCCTGCGCCCACCATGCCGCGCCGATGCGCGTCTGCCCGAGCAGCGTGCCGAGCTCGCCGGGCCCCTCGCCGATCACCCGCAGCAGCGCGACCGGCAGCAGCGCGACGCCGGCGGCCGCGATGGCGACGAGGATCCACCACGCCCGCCACCAGTTGCGCGATGCGCCCTCGAGCGCCGCGGTGGCGCGCGCCCGGAAGCCGTCCGCGACCGCGGCCCCCTCGCCGGGGATCACGATCCCCCCCGCACGCACCGCGGGCGCCACCACCCCGGCCGACAGCGCCAGCAGGCCGACGAGGCCGAGGGGGCCGACCAGCGCGAGCAGGCGCGCGAGCACCGGCAGGACGCCGTGGTCCGAGCGTGCCGGCGAACCGGTCTCCGCCGTGCCGGGGCCGGTGCCGACGCCGATCCGGTAGGAGCCGCCCGCGGCGTGGCCGTCGCGCGACAGCACCCTCCAGGTGACGGTGAGGGGGCCCTCGCGGGGCGCGTCGACCGCCGCGATGACCGCGCGCGGGTCACGTTCGTCGCGGGCGGGCGGGCCGGAGACGACGCGGCCGTCGGCGTTCTCGACGCGGAGGACGAGGAACTCTTCCTC
>JAEMRL010000093.1 GCA_016463385.1 Thermoleophilia bacterium | reverse complement strand
TCGCCCGAGGCCCGGCGCGACGCCGGCATCACCGACGGCGTCATCCGGCTGTCGGTCGGCCTGGAGGACGTCGAGGACCTGATCGGCGACCTGGAGCAGGCACTGCCGGGCTGAGCGGACGGCCCCTCAGGGGGTCGTGACGGTGGCCGCTCCGTTGGCGAGATCGAGGCCGACGACGACCACGACGTCGGCGTCGCCGATCTGGTCGGGCGTGTAGCCGTCGAGCGGCGGCGCGCGCGTCACGCCGAGGTCCTTGGCGACGTTCTGCGCCACCCGGCGCTTGCCACGGGTGAACATCACCACCGACTCCTTGAGGCCGGTGAGGGCGTTCGGCTCGTTGGCGATCAGCTCGGGGGGGATGCTCCAGCCCTCGTTGACGAGCGCCGGAGCGACCACGTCGCCCGCCGCGCCCGCGATGCCCGTCGCGTTGAAGACGGCGATCGTGTAGATGCTCCGGTCCGGGACGTCCGGGACGTTCTCGGGCACCAGGGTGGTGTCCACGGGGGTCGGCGGCTGGGCCGGAGTGGTGCTCGTGGACGCGGTGGTCGCCGGCGTGCCCGCCTGGGCGCCCCCGCCGCCGTCGTCGCGGACGAACAGGTACCAGACGCCCCCGATCGCCGCGAACAGCGCGAGGGCGACCAGGCCGATGATGCCGGCCATCCGCAGCGACCCGGAGGCACCGGGCGTGCCGGACGACACCGCGTGCCGGGCCTGGAGCTCGGCGATGCGCTGGAGGGGCGCCTCCTCGGCCGCGTCGCCGCTGCGGGCGAGCCGGTCCTCGAGGTGGCGCACCTTGCGGCCCTGGAGGACCGCCACCACCACGAGGGCCACGACCCCGAAGAGAGCGAGAATGGCCGCCGAGGGGACCACGAGATCGAGCCATGCCATCGGCGCGGGACCGTATCAGGTGGCCCGGGTGGCCCGGGCCCCGCAGGGCACGGGGGCCCCGGCGCGCCGGTGTCCGCTCAGGCCCCGGGGCCCACGCCGAAGGTCTGCTCGAGCAGCATCCGCACGAGTCGCAGCTGGCGCCGCATCTGGGCGCCGTCCTGGAGCGACCGAGCGAGGATGAACGCCCCCTCGAAGGTGACGAAGACGTGGTCGGCGAGGGCCTCGAGGTCGAGGCCCTCCGGCACCGGCGACCGCTCGGCGGCGGCCCGCATCTTCTCCAGAAGCCGGACCCGCCAGGCGACGATCGCCTCGACGATCGGCTCCGCCGTGCCCTCCGGGTCGAGCTGGCGCTCATTGACGAAGGAGACGTAGAGGCAGCTCGGCTGGGCGGCCACGATGTCGTCGGCGTCCTCCTCGAAGAGGCGCACGAACGCGACGACCTGACGCGCGGGGTCCTCCGACTCCGCCTCGGCCGCGGCCATGTACCGCTCCAGGTGCTCGATGTCGGAGGCGGCATAGCGGGCCACGAGCGCCCGCCCCAGGTCGTCCTTCGAGGCGAAGTGGTGGAAGAACGCCCCCTTGGAGCTCTTCGACGCCGCGATCACGGCGTCGACCGATGTTGCCCCGAAGCCGCGCTCGAGCACCAGCCTCTCGGCGCTGTCGAGGATGCGGTTGCGGGTGGCGGTCCCGTCGCGAGGCACGCTTGACTTTTAGCAGACCATCTAGTCTGCTACCAAACAGACCACATGGTCTGCTTCGTGCCGACGCACGGACCGGGCCCGGACACGACGAGAGAGGAATCCGAGATGACGACCCTTCACCGCGACAAGCTGCCCCACGTCGCGGGCCCCCTGACGCTCACCGACGGGGGCCTGGAGACCGAGCTGATCTTCGACCACGGCTACGAGCTGCCGCAGTTCGCGTCGTTCCCGCTGCTCGAGCGCCCCGAGGGCCGGGCCGAGATCCGCCGCTACTTCGACCGGTACGCCGAGATCGCCCGGCAGCGCGGCGCGGGGCTCGTGCTCGAGAGCCCCACGTGGCGCGCGAACCGTGACTGGGCCCGCCTGCTGGGCTACGACGAGGAGCGCCTCGACGCCGTCAACCGGGACGCGATCGCGCTGATGGAGGAGATCCGGGCCGACCACGCCGACCTGCCCCACGTGGTGATCAGCGGATGCATCGGCCCGCGCGGCGACGGCTACCGGGTCGGCGACGCGATGACGTCCGAGGAGGCCGAGGGCTACCACGCCCGCCAGATCGCGGTCTTCGCCGGGACGGCCGCCGACATGGTGGCGGCGTTCACCATGACCTACGCCGAGGAGGCCGTCGGCATCACGCGCGCGGCGCGACGTGCCGGGATGCCGGTGGCCATCAGCTTCACCCTCGAGACCGACGGCCGCCTGCCGAGCGGGCAGCCGCTCTCCGAGGCGATCGCGCAGGTGGACGCCGCCACCGGCGGCGGGCCCGACTACTACATGATCAACTGCGCCCACCCGACGCACTTCGAGGACGTCCTCCGGGCCGGCGGCGGGTGGGTGGAGCGCATCCGGGGCCTGCGTGCGAACGCCTCCACGCGCAGCCACGCCGAGCTGGACGAGGCGACCGAGCTCGACCCGGGCGACCCGGACGACCTGGGCGCCCGCTACCGCGCCCTGCGCAGGCTCCTGCCCAACCTGAGCCTGCTCGGCGGCTGCTGCGGCACCGACCACCGGCACGTCGCGGCCATCGGCGCCGCGTGGGCCGACTGAACGACCACCCCTCCTACGGAAGGACCACGCAGTGCACCATCACCCCGACCTCCTGCGCCTCCTGCACGCGGCGCTCCACCCCGATCCGGCGCTCCGCGCGGAGCGCCACCGTGCCCTCGTGCGGCCCGCCGGGCGCGCGCGGCTGCGCGCCGGGCGGAGGGGCGCTCAGTTGCCCGGCGTCACCCGGTAGGCGTCGAAGACCGACTCGACCTGCCGCAGGCCGTTGATGCACGACTTGAGGGTCTCGATGTCCCCCACCTCCACGACGAAGCGGTCGTGGACCATCTGGTCCTCCATCGAGGCGTTCGCCGAGACGATGTTGACGCCGGCCTCCGCGAAGGCGCGCGAGAGGTCCTCCAGCAGACGGGCACGGTCCCAGGCGTCGATGGCGATCTCTACTCGAAAGGACTGCTGGTTCACGCCGGTCCAGGTGACCGGGGTGAACCGCTCGGGGTTCTTCTTGAGGGCCTTCGCGTTCGGGCAGTCCTCGCGGTGGATCGTGATGCCGCGGCCCAGCGAGATGTAGCCGAGGATCGGGTCGCCCGGCACGGGCTTGCAGCACTTGGCCAGGCGCACCAGGACGTCGGCGAGGCCGTCGATCTCGATGCCGAGGTCGCTGGAGGCCGTCGAGGTGTGGGGGCGGCGGCCCCGGGGCTCGACTCCGGCCGGGGCGTCCTCCACCACGGCCTGGCCGGCCTTCAGGCGCTGCATGATCTTGTTGACCACCACCTGGACCGAGGTCTTCTGGAGCCCGAGCGAGATGTAGAACTCGTCGGCCTTCTTGAAGCCCATCTCCTGGATGACCTCCAGCAGCAGCGGCGATCCGGCGACGCGCTGGCTGGGCAGCCCGGCCTTGCGCAACGAGTCCTGCAACGACTCGCGGCCGCGGTGCTCGGCGTCCTCGCGGCGCTCGCGCCGGAAGAACTGGCTGATCTTGGAGCGCGCTTTGGTGGTGGTGACCAGCTGGAGCCAGTCGCGCGAGGGCGCGCGGGCCGCCTTGGAGGTGAGGATCTCGACGAAGTCGCCCGACTGCAGGGTGTAGGTCAGCGGCACGATGCGCCCGTTGACCTTCGCGCCCACGCAGCGATGGCCGACGTCGGTGTGGACGTCGTAGGCGAAGTCGAGCGGCGTGGCGCCCACGGGCAGGTCGCGCACCTCGCCCTTGGGCGTGAAGACGTAGACCTCGTCGGAGTAGAGGTCGGACCGCAGGGCCTCGAGGAACTCGCCCGGGTCGTGGGTCTCCTTCTGCCAGTCCATCATCCGCGAGACCCAGGCCGGCTGGCCGCCCGTGCCGTCCTGCTTGTAGAGCCAGTGGGCGGCGACGCCGAACTCGGCGGTGGCATGCATCGCGTAGGTCCGGATCTGGATCTCCAGCGGCTTGCCCTCGGGACCGATCACCGTGGTGTGCAGGCTCTGGTACATGTTGAGCTTGGGCATCGCGATGTAGTCCTTGAAGCGCCCGGGCAGCGGCTTCCAGAGCGAGTGGATGATGCCCACGGCCCCGTAGCAGTCCTTCACCGAGTCGACCAGCACCCGCATCGCGGTGAGGTCGTAGATCTCGTTGAACTCCTTGCCCTTGCGGGTCATCTTCTCGTAGATCGAGTAGAAGTGCTTCGCCCGCCCGGTGATCTCCACGCCGAGGATCCCGACGTCCTCGAGCGAGGTCGCGAGCATCCGCCCGGCGTCCTCGATGAAGGCCTCGCGGTCGGGCCGGCGCTGGTTGACCATCTGCTGGATCTCGCTGTAGCGCCGCGGGTGGAGGGTGGCGAAGGCCAGGTCCTCCAGCTCCCACTTGAGCGAGTGGATGCCGAGCCGGTGCGCCAGCGGCGCGTAGATCTCGAGCGTCTCCTTGGCCTTCTGGATCTGCTTCGGCTTGGTCATGTAGGCCAGCGTGCGCATGTTGTGGAGGCGGTCGGCCAGCTTCACCACCAGCACGCGGATGTCGCTCGACATCGAGACGATCAGCTTGCGGTAGTTCTCGGCCTGGTGGGCCTCCTGGCTCTCGAAGTGGATCTTCGAGAGCTTGGTGACGCCGTCCACGAGGGCGGCGATCTCGGCGCCGAAGCCCGCCTCGATCTCCTCGAGGGTGGCGCTGGTGTCCTCCACCGTGTCGTGCAGGAGGGCCGCGACGACGGCCGTCCCGTCGAGGCCGAGCCCGGCGGCGATGCGCGCGCACCCGAGGGGGTGGGTGATGAAGGGCTCGCCGGAGTTGCGCACCTGGGTGCGGTGGTGCTCCTCGGCGAACGCGTAGGCGCGGCGGAGCGCGTCGCGATCGACGTCGGCGTGGTGCTCGGCGACCTCCGCGATCACCTGCTCGAGCTCGGGGACGTCCGAGCCGAGGGCGAGATCGAGGTCTGCGAGATCCTTCGACATATGTGAACGATACCGCGACCGGCGGCCGGAGCCCCCCGCTATCCGACCAGGATCTCCGCCCTCGGCTCGGCCGCCGCGTACAGGCCGGTGCCAGGTCCGAGGGCGAGGTGCCGCCGGGCCTCCTCGAGCCGGGCCGCGCAGGCGCGGTAGGTGGCCGAGGCCTCCAGCTCGCGGCGCGCGGGGTCGGGCACGGCGCGAACCCCCTCCCCTCCCACCGTCACCAGGCCGAGCTCGGCGAGCACGGTCAGCGCCCGGGCCGCGACCCGCGGCGGCCGGGACGCCGGGCCGTCGCCCAGCAGGATCGCCTCGAGCTCCGTTCCCCACGGCCGCAGGACCCCGTCGCGCAGCCCGGTCCAGAGCGCCGTGACGGCCGGGCGCAGCTCCCACTCGTCCTCGGCCACCCGCAGGGCGAGCTCGTTCTCCGGCTCCCCCCAGACCAGGTGCAGCCAGTGCCCCGCCGCCCGGTGGGCGGCCCATGCGGCCTCCTCGGGCGAGGAGGGCGGGTCGACGAGCACGACGTGCATGCCCTCGGGCACCTCCACCTCGGCCAGGCGCGCGTAGTCGAGCATCGCGAGAGCCGGCACGCCGCGCGCCAGCGCGAGCCGGGCCGACATCGCGGCGGGATCGCAGCGCGCGCCGCCGAGCACGGCTACCTCCACGCCGAGGCGGGCGGGCTCCAGGGCCGTGACGAGGGCCACACGGCGGCGGGCGACGTCGGCGACGCCCGCCAGCACACCCCGGTCGGCGCCCGCGAGAGCGGCGAGCGCCGACAGCGCGGCGCCCTGGCCGCGGCGGTCGCGCACGCCGGCCGGCGGCCCGGCCCCCGGTGGCGGCCCGGACAGGGGCGGGTCGCCCGCCTCGACCAGGGCGCGCAGGTCCGCCAGGGGCAGCCGCGCGGGGCAGGCGGCGTCGCAGGCCTGGATGCACTGGCCGGGCAGCGGCCCCGCCCGCCCCACGACATCGAGCGCCTCGACCGAGACCCGCGGGCCGACGATGCCCTGCCAGCGCTCGATCTCGAGGCAGATGACGGCGTCGTGGCGCTCGTCGAGGTCGAGGCCGGGGGCCCGCTCGCCCATGCGGAAGCCGATCGCCCTGGCGTGGACGCCGGCCGAGCGCAGGCGCACCTGCAGGTGCTTGCCCTGTCCCACCCGCGAGGGCGACTCGAGGGTCGCGCCGGGCACCACCAGGCGCACGGCCGGGTTGCCGCGCCCGAACGGGGCCAGGGCCTCCAGGGCCTCGGCGGTGGCGAGGGTGAGGTCGGGCCCCCCCACGACGGCGTCGACCGTCCTCACGCGGGCGCGGTCGATCGCCGCGCGGGCGCCCTCGGCCGAGAGGATGAGCTCGTCACGGAACCGGGCGATCGCCGCGGCGGGGAGCTCCAGCCCGATCGCGCCGGCGTGCCCTCCCCAGCGCGTCAGGGTCCCGGCCGCGGCCCCGACGAGCGCGTGGAGATCCACGCCGGGGACGCTGCGCCCCGACCCCTTGGCCGTCTCGCCCATGCGCGAGATGACGACGGCCGGCCGCTCGAAGCGCTCGGCCAGGCGCGAGGCGACGATGCCGACGACGCCCTCGTGCCACCCGTCGCCCGAGGCCACGACCACCCCGGCCCGCCGGATCTCGTCGGGCTCGGCCTCGACCTGGGCGATCGCCTGCTCGACGATCTCGCGCTCCACCTCGCGGCGCTCCGCGTTGAGGGCCCACAGTTCCTGGGCGATCGGGTCGGCCGTCTCGCGGTCGGGGGCGAGCAGCAGTTCGAGCGCCCGGTCGGGATGGGAGAGCCGCCCGGCGGCGTTGATGCACGGAGCCAGGGTGAAGCCGAGGGCGCGGGCGCTCACGGTGCGCGGCTCCATGGCGGCCGCCGCGCAGAGCGCGGCGATGCCCGGGCGCGGGCTCTCGCGCATGGCCCGCAGGCCCTGGGCCACGCGGCGGCGGTTGTCGCCCACCAGCGGCACCGCGTCGGCGACGGTGGCGAGTGCCACGAGGTCGATGCAGGCGTCGGCGTCGGGAGCGAGGCCGCCGCCGTCGAGCCGGGCCGCCAGGGCCCGGACCAGCATGTGCACCACGCCCGCCGCGGCCGGGAGGTCGTCGGCCGGGCGGCCGAGGGCCGGGTTGGCGAGGATGCCGGGGGGCCGGCGGCCACCGGCCAGGTGGTGATCGAGGATGACGGGCTCCATGCCGAGATCGACGGCCCTCGTGAGAGCCTCGATCGCCGAGGTGCCGCAGTCCACGCACACCAGCACGCGCGCGCCCCGGTCGGCGAGGGCCTCCACCGTCGTGACCGCCACCCCGTAGCCCTCGGCGAAGCGGCTCGGCAGGAATGCGGTGACGTCGGCGCCGCGCCCGCGCAGGGCGCTCACCAGGATCGCCGTCGAGCAGATGCCGTCGCAGTCGTAGTCGCCGTGGACCGCGATGCGCTCGCCGGCGCGCACGGCCCGGGCGAGCCGGTCGGCCGCCTCCGCGATGCCCGCGAGGTCCTCCGCGGGCGCCAGGGGGCCGTCGGAGGTCATGAACTCGCGCGCCGCCGCGGGATCGCCGAGGCCGCGGCGCACCAGCGCCCAGGCGACGGGCTCGGGAAGCCCGAGAGCCTCCTGCAGCGCCGCCACCTCCGAGAAGGCGACCCGGGCCGTGCGCCAGCTCACCAGCGACCCGAGCGGAAGATGCCCACGCAGAGCCAGGCGATGATCACGAGGGCGACCAGGGCCCCCGGCACCGCGATCAGCGCCACGCCCGCCAGGTCGGCCGACCGCGCGAAGACGGCGATGATCGCCGAGCCCATGATCAGCGCCGAGGCGACGAGGGCCAGCACCAGCCGGTTCGCGCTCGCCTGCACCTTGTCGACGGCCTCGGCGAAGCCCTCCGGCCGGACGGTGATCTCGATCTCGCCGTCCTTGAACTCGTCGAGCAGCTCGGAGAGCTGGAAGGGGTACTCGAGGAAGGCCTCGGCGTAGCGCCCGACGTCCACGCGCAGCCGGTCGGCGACGTGGTCGGGCCGGAGGCGCTGGGCGGCCATGCGCACGGCGTAGGGCCGCGCGACCTCGAAGACGTTGAGGTCGGGGTACACCGC
>JAEMRL010000459.1:331-2051 GCA_016463385.1 Thermoleophilia bacterium | reverse complement strand
GTCGTGATCTGGGTGCTGCTGTGGGCGTTCTTCGGGGCCGGGCGGGGCCTCGTCGAGCAGGTGCTCTCGATCGGCGGCCTCGCTCTCGGGGCGATCGCGGGCTCGCGCCTGGCGCCGTCGCTGCTCCCCGAGGGGCGCGAGTCGATCTGGCTGCCGCTCGTCGCGCTCGGCGGCGCGGTGCTCGGCGCCGTCCTGGCCCAGACGCTCCTGTTCCTGGTCGCCTCGCCGCTGCGCCGGCGGGTCGAGCGCGGCTCCGCCCGGCGTGTCGACCAGGGCGCGGGGGTGGTGCTCGGCGCCGGCCTCGGCCTGGCGATCGCGTGGCTCGTGGCGGCGGCGATCGTCTTCCAGCCGGTCGACCGCGCGGCGGGCCTGCGCGACGAGGTGCGCCGCTCGAGCATCCTGCGCACCGCCCTCGACCTGGTGCCACCCGACCAGGTGCTCGGCGCGCTCGCCCGGGTGGACGCCTTCACCTTCATCCCGCTGCCCGCCGCCGTACTGCCCGAGCCCGATCCCTCGACGGCGAGCAGCCCGGCGGCGCTCAGGGCCCGTGGAGCGGTGGTGGAGCTGCGCGGCCGCGCCTGCGGGGTGGTGAAGCAGGGCACCGGGTGGGTGATCGCCGACGACCTGGTCGCCACCAACGCCCACGTGATCGCCGGCCAGGACGAGACCGAGGCGCTGCTGCCCGGGGGTCCGTCGGCGTCGGCCGAGCCGGTCTACGTGGACGCCGCCAACGACATCGCCCTCCTCCGGATCGACGGGCTCGACATCGCCCCGCTCGCCCTCGGCGACGCCCCGCGCGGGCCGCTCGCCGTGGTGCTGCTCGGGCACCCGGGGGGCGGGCCCCTGGTGGCCGAGGCGGGCACCGCGTCGCCGCCCCGCACCGTGATCGCGCCGAACGCCTACGGCGAGGCCACGGGGCCCCGGAGCATCATCGTCACGCGCGGCACCCTCGGCCCCGGCAGCAGTGGTGGCCCGATCGTCGATTCCTCGGGGGAGGTCGTCGCGATGATCTTCGGCGGCACGGGTGACGGCGATGCCGGGGCCGCCGTGCCCCCGGCTCCGATCCGCCGCGCGCTCGCCGCGCCCCACGCCCCGACCGACCCGGGGCCCTGCACCTAGCCGGTGGCGGCCTCTGGGATGCCCGACGGGAGCCGGTGGCGCTAACGTAGGCCCGTGGTCGAGTTCCTCATCGTCCTGGGTCTGGGTGCCGTGATCGCGTGGCGGGTGGCCGTGATCCGCCGGGAGTCCCTGCGTCAGGCGCGCCTGAGGGCCGAGGGGATGCTCGACGAGCTGGCCGCCGCGGCCTGCGCGGCGCTCGCCACGGGCGCCGATCCGGCGCGGTCGCGCCGCTGCGCGCGGGCGATCGACCGCTACGAGCGCACCCGCGACCGCGTGGCCGAGGCGCGCACGCGGCGCGAGCTCGACGCCCTGGTCGCGCGCCACCGCCTGCGCCTGCGGGCCACCGGTGCCGCCACCCGCGGCGTCGCCCGCGTGCGCGAGGCGATCACCCCGGGGATGCTCGTCCGCCGCTGACCCACCGCGGGCCGCCGGACCGCCGCGCCGCGGCGACGTCGGCGATCGGTGACAGACTCGGGTGTCGTGCGCCTGCCCCTGCCACGACGGACCGATACGCGCGTCGCCCTGCTGGCGGGCCTCGGCATGCTCGTGGTCGTGGTGTCCGTGGTCGCGTTCCGGCTCATCACCGCGCCCGGCGGCACCC
>JAEMRL010000459.1:0-321 GCA_016463385.1 Thermoleophilia bacterium | reverse complement strand
GCGTCGCGGTGGGCGGCCTCAGCGCCGACGATGCGTTGCGCGCGGTGCGCGCGCGGGCGGTGGCCCCGCTCGGCCAGGTGGAGCTGGAGCTGCCCGGCGAGCCGGGCTTCCCGGTGCAGATCGCGACCTCCGAGCTCGCCCCGCTGCCCCGCGCGAAGGCCGCCGTGGACGAGGCGGTGCGGCAGCCGTCGTTGTTCGACCGTGTGCTCGGCGAGGTGGGCCTGGCGCGCGAGCGCGACATCCCCCTGCGCTATCGCGCAACGCCGGCCCGGGCGCGCGCGGTGGCGCCCTCGGCCTGCCCGTGGAGCCGCAGCGGGCGCT
>JAEMRL010000458.1 GCA_016463385.1 Thermoleophilia bacterium | reverse complement strand
GGTCGACCTCGGCGCGCGGCGGCACACCAACCAGCCGACGGCCGCCCTCGGCGCGATGGCCTCGACGATCTCCCAGGCCGTGCTGAAGCGGCTCGCCCAGGAGGGGCGCGCCCCCGACGAGCTGGCCGGGGCGGGCGCCTACGTGCGGCCCGTGCGCGGTGACGACGGCTTCGTCCTCACCGAGCTCGACACCCGGCCCGACGAGCGGCCGCCGATGACCGACGTGCTCCAGGCGAGCGTGGCCTGACCGCGTCTCCCGGGCCGTCCGGCGGGGTGGTCTACCTCGACCTGGACGGCACCCTCTTCGGCCCCTCGGGGTCGATCCTGCGCGACCCCGAGGGCCGTTTCACCACCGCGGGCGTCCGCGCCCTCGAGCTGCTGCACGCGGCCGGCGTGCCGGTTGTGCTCGTGAGCGGACGGAGCCGTCAGCGCCTGGAGGCCGTCGCACGCACGCTCGGCGCCGCCGGGGTGCTGCCCGAGATGGGGGCGACCGACGCGGGCTACCCCACCGGACCCGGTGAGACGGTGCACGCCGCCATCGCGCGCACCGGGATCCCCGGCGCCCTGCTCGACGCCGAGCCGGGCCTGGCGGCGCATCCGATGGCGCTGGCCGGCCGCGAGGGCAGCCACGTCTTCCTCGGCACCGTCGGCCCGGGCGCGGCCGCGTTCGTCGACACCCTCTCCGAGGGATCCCTGCGGCTGGCCGACAACGGCCACACCGGCCCGGGCGACGCGCACATCTTCCACCTGCTGCCGGCCGCCGCGAGCAAGGCCCGGGCGGTCGAGCGCGACATCGCCGCGCGCGGCGCCGACCCCGCCGACTGCCTGGCCGTCGGCGACAGCCGGCAGGACCTCGACATCGGCCGCGTGCTCGGAACGGTCGCGATCGTCGCCAACGGGGCCGCCGCCGATCCGGTGATCGCCGCGACCGCGCCGTGGGTGACGCGGGCCGCCTACACCGCCGGGGTGCTCGAGGCCGTGGAGGCCTGGCTCAGCCGGAGACGATGACCTGGGGCTGATCGACCGGGCGCGCGCACTCGCGCGCCACGGCCGTCCAGGCGCGCAGGGCGGCGCGGGCGCGGCGGACGCGGGGCACCGGCGCGGTGGTGCGGCGGGCCTGGTCGAGCACCCGCTGGGCCGGACGCGCGGTGGGGCAGCGCCCCCACTGCGCGGCGAGGGCCTCGGCCCGGGCGATCGCCGCGTCGCCGGGCGCGGGTGGCGGACCCGACGGCGCACCGGCCAGAGGGCCGGCGGAGGCGGCGAGGAGGAGCGCGATGAGGAGGACGAGGCGCAGGACGAGACCCTTCGGGGAGAGGTGGTCGTTCCGTGACTCCTCGAAGGGTGCCCCGGCGGGCCGGACGCGCCACCGCCCGGTCGGATGGGCCGGACCCCCGCGCGGGACCAGTCCCGGCTCACGATGCGGGACGCCGCGCGGGCGGGCTGGCGTGGCCCACCGGCGTGGGCTTCACTGGCCCCGTGACCGGACTCCGCCCGACGACCGCCGCCCGACGCGCCCTCCTGGCGGGCGGATGCGCCGCCGCAGCCCTCCTCGGGCCGGTCACCCCGGGCGCCGTGGCCGAGCCGAGCGTGGGCGATCGGCAGGTACGCGCCGCGCTCCGGGGGATGGAGACCATCGACCACACCGGGGAGGCGCTCCTGGGGATACTGGCCCGGTCGCGCGACGAGGGGGGTGACCGCCGGACCCTGGCGCCCGCCGTCCGCCTCCGCACGGCGGCCGGCCTGGCAGCGGTGCGCCTGCGCGCGACCTCGCCCACCTCGGCACCGGGTCACAGGATGCGCCGCCTGGGGATATCCGTCGCCCTGCTGCACCGCGAGGCGGCGCGGATGCTCGTGGCGGCTGAGCGGGCGATGCTCGCCGGCCGGCCGGAGCGCGGCGTGCGGTTCCTCGCGAAGGCCGCCGTGCTGCACGTCGCGATCGACGGGAGGACGGATACGGCGCGGGGGATCGTGCTGCCCGACCCGGAGGCGACGGCAGGGTCGATCACGGTCCTCGGCGGCGTCTCCCTGCCCCCCGACGCGTTCATCCTGACCCC
>JAEMRL010000457.1 GCA_016463385.1 Thermoleophilia bacterium | reverse complement strand
GCGCTGGTGGAGCGGGGACTCTTCCCGAACCGCTCGCGCGCCCAGGCCGCGGTGACGGCGGGCCGCGTGCGCGTCGACGGCCGCCCGGCCGACAAGCCGGGGACCGGCGTCGCCGACGGCGCGGAGCTCGAGGTGGCCGAGGGAACCGAGTACGTCTCGCGGGGCGGGGTGAAGCTGGCGGGCGCGCTGGACGCGCTCGGAGTGGACCTCGCAGGAGCCCGCGCGCTCGACCTCGGGGCCTCCACCGGCGGCTTCACCGACTGCATGCTGAGGCGCGGGGCGCAGAGCGTGATCGCGCTCGACGTCGGCTACGGCCAGCTCGCCTGGAGCCTCCGCCAGGATCCGCGCGTGCACGTGATGGAGCGGACCAACGCCCGCTACCTCGCGCCCGACGCCCTCCCGTACGCGCCCGACCTGGTCACGTGTGACCTCTCGTTCATCTCGATCGGCACGGTGTGGGGCGCGGTGGTGCCGTGTCTCGCGCGCGGGTGGCGTGCGATGGTGATGGTGAAGCCCCAGTTCGAGGTGGGCCGCGAGCGCGTCGGCTCCGGGGGCGTCGTGCGCGACGACGCGGTGCGGGAGGATGCGGTGCGCGGTGTGATCGAGGGACTCGAGGCGACGGGCGGGCGCGTGCTCGGCACCGCCGACGCCGGCCTGCCCGGCCCGAAGGGCAATCGCGAGGTCTTCGTGCTCGCCGCCGACGCGGGGGAGGGCCCATGAGCCCGAGCGTCCCCCGCGCGAGCTCGCACCCCATCTCGATCGAGGACGCCCACCCGGTCAAGCGCGTGCTCCTGCTCACGCACCGCGAGCCGAACGTCACGGCCTCGACCCTGCCCGCCATCCTGTCGATCCTCGAGGACGCCGGCGTCACCGTGCTCGTCCCGGCCGGCGAGGTGGTCAAGCACCGGATCCTGGCGCCCTACGCGTCGGCCGACGGGATGCGCATGCGGCCCGGCGGCGAGGACCTGATCCTCGTCCTCGGGGGCGACGGCAGCATCCTCCGCGCCCTGGCGCGGGAGGCGGGCTCCGGGGCGCCCGTGATCGGCGTGAACTTCGGCCGCGTCGGCTTCCTCGCATCGATCGAGCGCGAGACGCTCGAGCGCGACCTGCGCCGCGCGCTCTCGGGCGAGTTCGTGGTGCTCGGGCTGCCCTCGCTGAAGGCCGACTGGGCCGACGGCGAGGTGATCGCCGTCAACGACCTCGCGCTCTTCCGCGGCGGCGACTCGCGCATCGCCGACCTGACCTACGCGGTCGACGACGAGCTGGTCGCCACGGTGCGCTGCGACGGCGTGATCCTCAGCACCCCCGTGGGCTCGACCGCCTACAACCTGGCCGCGGGCGGTCCGACCGTGTCGTGGCGGGTCCGCTGCTTCGTCCTGTCGTTCATCGCGCTCCACCACCTCGACAGCCGGCCGCTGGTGATCGGCGCCGAGGAGGAGCTGACGGTCACCAACAGCGCCCTCGACGGCGACTGCGACATCCAGGCCGACGGCCAGAAGATCGGCGTGCTGCGACCCGGCCGGTCGATCACGATCAGCCTGGGAGGGTCGGAGGTGCACCTGGCCACGTTCCCCGAGGCATCCTTCTTCCGGCGCTACCGGGAGAAGTTCGGCCGGCCGTGATCCGCTCGCTCGAGGTCCGGGACCTGGTGGTCATCGAGCGCGCCGAGCTCGCGCCCGCAGCCGGCCTGACCGCGATCACCGGCGAGACCGGCGCCGGCAAGACGGTCCTCGCCCAGGCCCTCGCCCTGCTGACCGGCGCGCCGGCCGACGCGACGGCGGTCCGCCCCGGTGCGCGCCACGCGCTCGTGCAGGCGACGATCGCGGTGCCGGACGGCTTCTGGGACACGCTCGACGAGGACGATCCGGCCCTGGGGCTGCGCGAGCTGGCCGAGGACGAGCACGAGGTCGTCCTGGCCCGCCGCGTGCCCGCCGAGGGCCGCGCCCGCGCGCTGATCGACGGCCAGGCGGCCCCCCGCGACGCGGTCGCCGCGCTCGCGCGCCACCTGATCCGCTTCTCGGCACAGCACGAGCACCGCCGGCTGGTGAACCCGGCCAGCCA
>JAEMRL010000092.1:6554-8141 GCA_016463385.1 Thermoleophilia bacterium | reverse complement strand
GCGGGGGAGGGGACGTCGCCGGTGAGGATGATGCGCTCGCGTGCCGCGCCCTGGTGGCCCTTGGGCACGGCCGACAGCAGCGCGGCGGTGTACGGGTGGCGCGGGTCCTCGTAGAGGTCGTCCGCGCCGGCCACCTCCACCACGTGGCCGAGGTACATCACGGCGATGCGGTCGGACACGTGGCGCACCACGCCGAGGTCGTGCGAGATGAAGAGGTAGGTCAGGTCGCGCTCGCGCTGCAGATCCATCAGCAGGTTGAGGATCTGGGCCTGGATCGAGACGTCGAGCGCGGAGACCGGCTCGTCGGCCACGATGAAGCGCGGGTTCAGGGCGAGCGCCCGCGCCACGCCGATGCGCTGGCGCTGGCCCCCGGAGAACTCGTGCGGATAGCGGTTGTAGTGCTCGGGGTTCAGCCCGACCCGCTCCATCAGGCCCTGCACCTCGGTGCGCCGGTCGCCCTCGATGCCGTGGATGCGGAAGGGCTCGGCGATGATCGATCCGACCGGGTGCCGCGGGTTCAGCGACGCGTACGGATCCTGGAAGATCATCTGCATCTCGCGCCGCTGGGTGCGCAGCTCGCGGCGGCCCAGGTGCGTGATGTCCACGCCGTCGAAGCGGACCGTGCCCGCGGTCGGCTCGAGCAGCCGGGTCACCAGCCGCGCGGTGGTCGACTTGCCGCAGCCCGACTCCCCGACCAGGCCGAGGGTCTCGCCGCGGCGGATCGAGAGCGTGACGTCCTCCACCGCGTGCACCGCGCCCACCTGGCGCTGGAAGACGATGCCCTGGGAGATCGGGAACCGCTTGGTGAGGTGCTCCATCTCCACGAGCGGCGGCGCCTGCGTGGCCGCGCCTCCCCCCGGCGGCGGCGCGGTCGTCTCGGTGCCCATCAGGCGGCCGCGTCCTCGAACAGGCGCCGGCGCTCCGCCCAGAGCCGCACCTTCTCCGCCGCCGGCAGGTGGCAGGCGTCGAGGTGCGGGCCGTCGCCCGAGAGTTCCGGCCGCTCGTTGTCGCACGGCGCGAAGCGGTGCGGGCAGCGGGGATGGAAGGCGCAGCCGGGCGGGATGTTGATGAGCGACGGGGGCGAGCCCTCGATGGGCTGCAGCCGCTCCACGCGCACGTCGGGGCGCGGGATCGACTCGAGCAGGCCCCACGAGTAGGGGTGCCGCGGCTCGCCGAAGATCTCGTCGCGGGCCCCGATCTCCACCGGCCGGCCGCCGTACATGATCATCACGCGCTGGGCCACGTCGGCGATGACGCCGAGGTTGTGGCTCACCAGCACCACGCCGATGTGCAGGCGTTCCTTGAGCTCGGCGATCAGCTCGAGGATCTGGGCCTGCACCGTCACGTCGAGGGCCGTGGTGGGCTCGTCGGCGATCAGCAGGTCGGGCTCGAGCACCATCCCCATGGCGATCATGGCGCGCTGGCGCATGCCGCCCGAGAACTCGTGCGGGTACTGGCGCGCGCGCCGGTCGGGCGACGGGATGCCGACCTTGCGGAGGGCCTCGACGGCCATGGCGCCGGCCTCGTCCTTGGACACGTCGCGGTGGGCGCGCACGGTCTCGGCGATCTGGTCGCCGACCCGGTGCA
>JAEMRL010000092.1:0-6454 GCA_016463385.1 Thermoleophilia bacterium | reverse complement strand
GACACGTCGCGGTGGGCGCGCACGGTCTCGGCGATCTGGTCGCCGACCCGGTGCATCGGGTGCAGCGAGGTCATCGGGTCCTGGAAGACCATCCCGATCCGGGCGCCGCGCAGGCGGCGCAGCTGCCGGTCGGGGATGGCCAGCAGGTCGATGCCGTCGAAGAGCACCTGGCCGCTCACGATCGCGCGCTTGCGGTTGATCAGGCCCATGACGGTGAGGAAGGTGACGCTCTTGCCCGAGCCCGACTCGCCCACCACGCCGAGGGTCTCCCCCTTGGCCAGCTGGAAGGTGGCGCCGTCGACCGCCTTCACCAGGCCGTCCTCGGTGGGGAAGTGGACCCTCAGGTCGCGGACGTCGAGGAGCGGGGTGGCCGCGTCGGTGCTCATCGGTAGCGCACCCGCGGGTCGAGATAGGCGTAGATGATGTCGCTCACCAGGCTGAGGAACGCCACCGCGAAGGCGGCGAGCACCACCACGGCGAGGACGCCGGGCAGGTCGCCCGAGTCGGTCGACACCAGCACGTAGTTGCCGAGCCCGGGCATGTTGAAGACCGTCTCGGTGACGACGGTGTTGCCGACCAGCAGGGCGAGGTCGATGCCGAGCAGGGTGATGACGGGGCTGAGGCCGGCCCGCAGGCCGTGCCGGGTCACCACGCGGCTCTCGCTGAGGCCCTTGGCGCGCGCGGTGCGGATGTAGTCCTCACCCATCGTGTCGATCATGTTGCCCCGCACGATGCGCGCGTAGATGGCGGCGAACAGCAGCGCCAGCACCATCCACGGCATCAGCATGTGCAGGAACCACTCCTTGGGGCTCTCGGCGAAGGGCACGTAGCCCGTGCCCGGGAGCCAGCCGAGCTTCTCCCAGAAGACGTAGAGCATCACGAGGCCGAGCCAGAAGACCGGCGCCGAGACCCCCACCAGGGCGAATCCCATCGCCAGGCGGTCGGCCAGCGACCGCTGCTTCAGCGCCGATATGACGCCGATCGGTATCCCGATGAGCAACCAGAGGATCGCTCCCCCGATCGCGATCTGGAGCGTCACCGAGGCGCGGTTGATGATCTCGTCGCGCACCGGTGATCGCGTGTTGTACGACAGGCCGAGACCCGGCCATCCGTACTCGTCACCGGTGACCAGGCGCTTGACGTACAGCGCGTACTGCACGGGCACCGGCTCGTCGAGGTTGAGCTGCTCCCGCACCTCCTGCACCAGCTCGG
This sequence comes from Thermoleophilia bacterium, assembly GCA_016463385.1. Classification (GTDB taxonomy): domain Bacteria; phylum Actinomycetota; class Thermoleophilia; order Miltoncostaeales; family Miltoncostaeaceae; genus Miltoncostaea. Next base: position 5,242 of record JAEMRL010000092.1, on the reverse strand, counting down.
GTGTCGGGTTGCGTCCCGCGAAGGCCACCGCCGGATCGGTGGAGGGCAGGACGAAGAAGATCGTGTAGGCGACCGCCGTGACCGCGAAGACCACGAGGATCACGTACATGAGGCGTCTGATGATGTAGCGGGTCATGAGTGCGCCGGAGGCTGGGCCGGAGCGGCGATGCCGCTCCGGCCCGTGCTGCTGCCTCTATCCGGTCGTCCCTCCGATCACTTCTGCAGGGACTCGTCCACCGCGACGCGCGAGAGCGCCATCTCGGTGCCGTTCTGGTCCATGTCGTACTGGGTCACCGCCGGACCGATGAGGTCGATGGCCGTGGCGTCCATGAGCGGGACCCAGGGCACGATCTCCTCGGTGATCTTCTTGTTCAGCGCGACCCAGCAGTCCGTGCGCTCCTGCCCGGTGAGCGGGTTGCACGCGTCGATGTCCGCGTCCACGCTCGGCACGGGGCCGCTCGCGGGGATCGTGGCTCCGACCTCCTTCGCCTTCGCCGGCGTCAGGCCGACCAGGGAGAAGGCGGTGTTGCCGTCGGCCAGGATGTTGCGGCCGTCGAACAGCACCATGAACGTGGACGGGTCGGCGTAGTCCTTGCCCCAGCCGTTACCCGAGCTGAGCGGGATCTCGCGACCCGGCTTGCCCGAGGCGTCGTTCACGGCCGAGCGGGAGGCCTCGCGGGTCTCGAGCTCGATGCCGATCTGCGCGGCCGACTGCACGATGATCGGCGACTGGGTCGACCACGGTGCGAAGTTGCGGTTGAGGTGCACGATGCCCTTGCACGCCGGGGCGTCGCAGAGGCCGTCCTTGTCGGTGTCGTACGCCGACAGCTTCATCTCCTCCTTCGCCGCGTCCACGTCGCCGGCGAACGGCGCCGCCTGGTACGGGGCGTAGGAGTCGGCGGTGAGCTCGGGCATGAGGGTGTCCGGGAGCACGTCGGTCGGGATGCTGCCCTGGACCGGGCCGCCCCATGCGCGCTGGACGCCCTCGAGGTCCATCACCAGGTTCATCGCCTTGCGGACGTGGACGTCGTCGAACGGCGGCGTGGTCAGGTTCATGTAGGCGAACCAGATCCGGTCACCGGAGTTGACGCGCAGCCGCTCGCGCGACTCGGGGTCCTGCAGGTAGCGGCGCAGGACCGCGTTCGGCGGGGTCTCGAACGAACCCTCGAGCTCGCCGCGCTCGATCTGGGCGAAGATGTTGTCGAGGTTCGTGTTGACCGAGATCTCGAAGCGGTCCGGGTTGCTCTGCCGGATCTCGACGTCATCGGTCGCCGGGTCGTAGTTGGGGTTCCGGACCAGGTACAGGCCCGTGTTCGGGTTGAAGCCGGAGATCGGCTTCTGCGAGCCGCAGCTCGAGATGTCGAGCTTGTCCGAGCCGTCGATCATGTACGGGCCGCTCGCGATGACGTAGCGGCCGTACTCGGCGGCCTGCGTGTAGCACTTGCCCACCTCGCGCGGGATCGGCGCGGTGGCCGGCATCGCCAGGCGGAAGAGGAAGTCACCCGTGGGCTGGGTGAGGGTGAAGGTGATCGTCTTGTCGTCGGGCGTCTGGATGCCCGAGATCGTCTTGGCCTCGCCCGCCGAGAACTCCGGCAGGCCCTTGATCACCTGGTAGTAGTTGGCGTACTGGGCCGCCACGCTCGGGGTCGCGATGCGCTGGAAGGCGTAGGCGATGTCCTTCGAGGTGACGTCGCGGTTCACCGGCGGGCCGAACTTCACGCCGTCCTTGAGGGTGAACGTCCAGGTCAGTCCGTCCGCGCTCGGCTCGGGGAGCTCGGTGGCGAGGTCGGCGACCAGCTCGTTGCCGGCGGAGCCGGCGGTGAACGGGTAGCTCACCAACGTCCGCAGCATCAGCGAGTTGTAGATGGTCCAGGCGCTGCCGAAGTACTCGCCCGTCGGGTCGAAGCCGTCGCTCTGGGCGAAGTCGGTGTTGGCGATGCGGAAGGTGCCGCCCTTGGCGGGCTCGCCGAAGGTGACCGGACCACCGAGCTGCTCGATGACGGCGGCGATGTCATCCCCGCCGTCATCCCCCGAGGTGTCGGCGGCATCGTCGCCGTCATCACCGCAGGCCGCCAGTGCGAGGGCCATCAGGACGGCGAGTACGCCGATCCCTGACCACGTGAGCCATCGCCGCTTCATGTCAGTCCTCCATGATCGTGCTGTGTCGGGAAGTGCCACGGCGCCGTCCACCGCCGATTCCGGCCGAGGGTCGTGGGGGTGTGGGCGTGGACCGGTTCACGACCGGTTCGCCCGGGGGTCGAGTGCGTCTCGGAGGCCGTCGCCGAGCAGGTTGAACGCCAGCACGGAGACCAACAGGAAGAGGCCCGGGAAGAGCCAGAGCCACCAGACGACGTCGAAGTTCTGGAGCGAGTCGCTCACCATGCTCCCCCAGGAGGGCGTGTCATCGGGCACGCCGAGCCCCAGGAAGGAGAGGTAGGCCTCGAAGAGGATGTTGCTGGGGATCAGCAGCGAGGCGTAGACGATGATCGGCGAGACCAGGTTCGGGAGGATCTCCTTGAACATGATCCGCAGGTCGCTCGCGCCGAGGGAGCGGGACGCCTCGACGAACTCCCGCTCGCGCAGCGACAGGGTGTTGGAGCGCACGAGCCGCGTCACGTAGGGCCAGGTGAAGAGCGAGATGATCACGATCACCAGGCTGAGCCCGGGCTTGAGCGTCCCGTAGAGGCAGCCCTCCTTGGAGGTCGAGCACGCCGCCACGATCCCGATGGCGAACAGCAGCAGCGGGACCGAGAGGATGATGTCGGTGATCCGGGAGATCACCGTGTCGATCCAGCCGCCGAAGTAGCCCGCGATCACGCCGAGCACCACGCCCACCACGACGGCGATCGCGGTGGCGAGCACGCCGACCATCAGCGACACGCGCGTGCCGTAGATCGTGCGCACGAACACGTCGCGTCCGTTGTTGTCGGCCCCGAACCAGAAGCTGGAGGTCGGCCCCTCGGGGATCCCGAAGATGTCGGTCGTCTCGCGCTGGAAGAGCTCGTTGGGGCCGTGGCCCACGAGCGCGGCGAAGAGCGGTGCGAACACCGCCATCAGGACCAGCAGGATGATGATGCCGAGCCCGGCGAGCGCGAAGCGGTCCTGACGGAAGCGCCCCCAGAACAGCTGCCACGGGGTCTTGCCGACGATCGCGTGCGCGTCGGAGACCGGCGTGGGGGCGTCGGGCAGCCCCGCGGCGTCGGGCGCGGCGGTGCTCATCCGCCGCCCGTGGATGTCATGCGATGGGTGTGGGTCCGCCCGACGATCGCGCGACACTACTCCCGAGCATCCCGGCGTGCCTAGGGGCTGTGGGCCCCGAAAAATATTTGATTATCCAGGGAATACGCGTGTTTGAGCGCGCCGGGGCGATCAGTCCCGCCCGGCGCCGCCGGGCGGGCGCCTGCGGCGCAGCACCACGGCCACCACAACCAGGAGCGCGCCGAGCCCGATCAGCGTGCCCCAGCGCACCTCCGCGGGCCGGGAGTCGCTGAGCAGCGTGACCACTGCGGCGAGGGCGATCAGCCCCGCAGTCGCCGCCTGGATCCGGCGCAGCGGGCTCGGGTCCGGGAACTCGGGGCCGGGCGGCTCGCGGTCGTCGGGAGGGGTGCCCTGCATCCCCGCGAGGCTACCCCGTCCCGGGCGGGCGGACCCGCCGGACCGCCGGGCGCACGGCCCGGCGGTCCGGCCAGGGGTCAGGCCGTGGCGCGCACCGTCACCTCGCCGATGGCGAGGCCCTCCTCGAAGAGCGTCACTCCGAACGTGTCGTTCAGGGCGCCGGCGCCCTCCGCGCTGAGGGCGACCGTGATGCCCTCGAGCACGATCACGCCGCCGTCGTCGCTGCGCTGCAGCCCGCTCAGGTCGACGTCGAGGATCGGCACCTGGGCGCCCCCCGCGGTCGCCGACAGCGTGCCCGCCGCCGTGTCGATCACGAAGTCGGTCAGCTCGAGATCGGTGCCGCCGGCCGAGAAGAGCAGGCCGCCGCTGTGCTCGATGGTGCCGGCGAGGCTCTCCGACTCGACCGTGCCCCCGGTGATCGGGAAGGTGATGCCGGCGTCGTCGGCGGTCGCCGGATCGATCGGCGCCACCTCGACCTGGTTGTCGGCGAGCACGCCGGCCGTCGCGGTGTCGAGCGACAGGGTCGTGCCCTCGCCGGTCAGGGTCAGCGTGGCCGGGGCTGCGGTGGTGGTCGCCTCGGCGGCGTCATCGTCGTCGTCGCCGCAGGCGACCAGCCCGAGGGCGAGCGCCGCGACGAGCGCGGTGGTCAGGGGAAGGCGAAGGAACCGTCTCACGATCGGAGTCTCCCGTCGTCGTTTCACGTCGGGGGGTATCCGCGCCGGAGGGGCCGATCGGTTGCGCGAGCGTCGCGCCGCGACCGGCCGGCACGGCCCTGGAACGACGAAAGCCCCGTGATCACGGGGCTTTCAGGAGCGGGAGTGACGGGACTCGAACCCGCGGCCTTCGGATTGACAGTCCGATGCTCTAACCAATCTGAGCTACACCCCCCAGGCCTGCGGCGGGGTCGGGACGGAAGTGGGCGGTGACGGATTTGAACCGCCGGCCACCTGCGTGTAAAGCAGGTGCTCTACCGCTGAGCTAACCGCCCGAACCGCGTTGGCGACGGTGGACGATACCAGCCGGACGCCGCGATCGACGACCCGGGGCCCCCCTACGACCCACGGGTCAGGCTGAGGGCGTCCGCCAGGAACACGTCGCCCGCTGCCGCGCGGCGTTGCACCAGTAGGACGTCCACCCTGTTGTGGCGCGAGCGGGGCGTCAGGGTGGCACGCAGCGGTACGAATTCGGCGCCGAGGCGCACGATGGAGCCGCGCACGCGCTGCACGAGCCGCCCGGAGGGGGTCGTCTCCCTCACGTAGATCGCGAGCGGTTTGCCCACGGCGCGCGATGAGCCCGCGCGGACATGTGCCTGGGCCTGCAGCGCGACGCCCGCGCGCGCCGCGGCGACGCGCCGGCCGAGGTGGCCGAGGGAGAAGGCCGTGCCCACGCCGTCGAAGCGCACCCGCGCGACGCGGCGCCCGTCGGGGGCGTCGTCGGCGGGGCTGCGGCGGACGGTGCCGTGCCACGTGCTCCACGGGGCGAGCGAGGACTCGAGGGACGCGTTCGCCAGCAGGTTCCCGCGCGGTACGACCGGCGTGGGAGCCGGTGAGGTGGGCGAGGGTGAGGGCTTCGGCGTCATCGCCGGGCCGCGTCGCGGCGGATTGGACGGCGCCGGGAGGGTCAGGGA
>JAEMRL010000091.1 GCA_016463385.1 Thermoleophilia bacterium | reverse complement strand
CCTACGCCATCGGCGCCCTGGTCGGCACCACGGTCTAGCGCTCCGCTAGCGCACCGTCCGGTCCGTCTTCGCCCTCACCAGGGCCACCATGCCGAGGACCTCGTGCGATGACGGCGTGCCCTCGAAGAGCGAGCAGTAGAGCTTCCACACGCCCGGGGTCAGCGTGGCGCGGATGCTGCCCTGCTCGCCCGGGGCGAGGAAGATCTGCTGCGTGGCGCCGGTGGCGTCGACGAGCGTCAGGTCGTGGTCGTCCATGCCGCGGTTGTAGACGCGGATGCTGACCTCGCCCGCCGCGACGACCGTCTTGGAGGGTCTCACCACCCACTCGCCCTCGTCGACCGCGAGCGAGGTGGGCAGGGGAGGCGGCGCCGGGAGCTTCGTGCGGTGCAGCCGGGGGGCCGCCACCGCGCTGGCGGCCGCCACCAGCGATATGCAGATCAGCGCACCGGCGATGCGCACGACGGGCCTCACCCGATCAGAGCCCCCCCGGCGAGCGGGAAGGGCCCGCCCGGGATGACCGCGCCCGGCTCGCCTCCCAGCCACTCGCCGACGATCGACGAGTAGACCGAGCGGAAGTCGGTGGTGACCCGGAGGTCGCCGCGGTCGAGCACGGTCAGGCCGGGGAAGTCCCCGCGCATGCCGCCGCGCACCGCCGAGCCCATGGCCATCATCAGACCGCCGGCGCCGTGGTCGGTGCCGCCCTCGTTGGTCTCCACGCGGCGGCCGAACTCGGAGAAGACGAGCGTCAGCACGCGCCCCTCGATGCCCCGCGCGGTGAGGTCGGCCTTGAAGGCCGCAAGCGCCCGGGAGAGCGTGGTGAGCTGCGGGTCCTGGCTCTGGAGCTGGTTGCCGTGGGTGTCGAACGAGCCCCAGTCGATGGTGATGGCCTTGGTGCCGAGGTTCGCCGACAAGAGCGTCGCGGCGAGCTGCAGGCGCTGGGAGAGGTTCGAGGCGGGGTAGCCGCCCGCCGCCGGCGCGCCGGCGAGGCTGCGCAGCGAGCGCGAGACCTGGACGGTGCGCCCGTAGACCTCGCGCGCCTTGGCCAGCTCGATGTTGTCCGCGCCCGCGCCCACGAGCGAGAGGGGGGCCATCTGCTCGGTGGTGTTGACGAGGTTGGTGGCCACGCCGTCCACCCGGAACTCGACGCCGTTCAGGCTCTGCACGGCGCTGACCGGGGCCTTGGCGGTGCGGATCTGCTTGGAGATGCTCGAGTCGAGCGAGATGGCCTGCAGCGGGTTGTCGGCCGAGCCGTACTTGTCGAGCCAGCGGCCGAGCCAGCCGGTGCTCATCTTCTGGAGCGCGCCCGCGAACCAGTAGTCGCGGCTGTCGAAGTGGGAGCGGTTGGCCGGCGTGTAGTCGGCCGCCGGCCAGACGGCCAGATCCGAGCCGGCGCCGCCGGAGCCGTCGCCCCAGAGGGTGTCGAAGCCGCGGGTGTCGCCGTTGTTGCCGACGCCCGAGATGCCGACGTTCGCCCAGGCGTGCTGGTCGCCGGTGCCGGGCATGATCGTCGAGCCGACCTGCGTGGCGGTCGAGGGGCCCTGGATGCGCGCGAGACCGGGGCGGGCCGCCAGGTAGGCCGCGTACTCGCCGTTCGGCACGACGGTGTTGAGCCCGTCGTTGCCGCCGTTGAGGAAGATCATCACGACCTGGTTGGCCGGGTCGGCGCCCTCGGCGACGGCCGCCTCGAAGGCCCGCGTCCAGTCGATCTGGGTGGCGGCGTACACCGACGCCATCCCGATCGCGCCGGTGCGCAGGAACGAGCGCCGGTCCATGCCCCGGGCGCGCGGGACGCCGTCCGGGAAGCCCTGGAGGGCCTCCGGCGAGATCGGCATCACGTCGACCGGGTCGAGGTCGCGCACCAGGCTGTCCGATCGCGCGCAGTCGGCGCAGCGGATCGCCTCGGCGGCGCCCGGGTCCATCATGGGCAGATCCGGAGAGTCGCTCATCACATCACCTGGGCGTCGGGGCCACCGAGCATGAACGCGCGCAGCACGCGCTGGCGCGCGATGCGGTCGTTGGCGGAGACCGCCTTCGCGTTGGCCGAGTAGTAGCGGAGGGAGCTGATGGTGCCCTTGGCGAGCCAGGGGCGGCCGACCGCGGCGTGCGCCCGCTGGAAGGCCTGCACCGGCGTCTCGCCGGGCACGTCCTCGGGCGCCTTGGTCGGCAGCGTCGCGTACTGCTTGGCGAGCAGCCGGTTCGCCAGCGAGAAGCGGGCGAGCGCGGTGTTGGTGTTGAGCCAGGCGGTGCCGCCCTCCCAGCCGGCGACCGTCGGCGGGAAGTAGGGCGTCTGGCCCATCGCGCCGAGCACCTGGAAGAGGGTGTCGTCGGTGATCCCCATCCCGAGGGCCCGCATCGCGCCGACCGCCTGGACGATCGGCGGCTTGATCATGTTCGGCTCCTTGATCGAGTCGAGCATCGCCGGGTGGGTCAGGATGCGGCGCACGAGCGGCTTCAGGCGGAACCCGCTGCGCGTGTAGACCCGCGTCAGGTCGCGCAACGTGGCCGGGCTCGGGGCCGTCGGGATGAACTCGTGCCAGAGCTTGGTGACCAGGAACGGCGCGTGGCTGGGGTGCGAGAGGACGACATCGACCACCTCCCGGTGGCTGAAGGCGCCCGTCTTGCCGAGCACCGTCTTCTGGCCGTCGTCCCAGCGCGAGCGGTTGAAGTAGCCCACCGCGGCGTCGGGGTTCTCGTCGTCGATCTGCCAGCCCGAGGTGGCGCGGGCCGCCTCGCGGACGTCGGTCTCGGTGTAGTTCGGCTGCCCGGCGGCGTTGGTGACGCCGAGACAGAACAGCTCCATCAGCTCGCGGCCGTAGTTCTCGTTGATCGCGCGCTTGGTGCTGTTCTCGCCGGTGAGGAAGCGCAGCATCGCCGGCCCCTCCCCCACCTCGTAGACGAGCTGGCGGAAGTTGGCCGTCGGGTTGGCGGCGTAGTCCGAGTAGCGGCGCATCAGGTCGTTCTGGTTGGTCATCAGCTGCGGCGGCGAGACGTCCTGGCGCGACGTCGCGAAATGCCGGTGCCAGAAGAACGTGAGGCGCTCAACGAGCGGGTTGCCGGTGCGCACCATCCGGTCGCACCAGGCCAGCACCAGGTCGGTGTCCGACTCGAGGGGCTTCAGGGGGGTGCCGTCGTTGTGGACGGGCTCGGGCCCCGAGAGCGGCCCCTGGGGCGCGGCGATCAGGCGGTCGACGGCCTTGTGGAGCGACAGCCCCTTGAGCGCCGCGCGGCTGGCCTCGGAGGGTCCGAAGCCGGCGCGCCAGGTGAGGCGGTCGACCATCGCCTCGGTGAGGGCCGCCTGGGCACCGCCCGCGGCGGGCCGCGAGAGGCGCCGGCGGCGCGGTGGGGCGGCGAGTCGCGGGCTCACTTGGCCTTCACCCGGCGCAGGAACTTCGAGAACGCGAGACGCGACGACTTCGATGAGCTCATCCGGAAGTCTCCGTTACGGTCGCGCACGTCGAACCAGACGACGCCCGCGAGGTTGGGGATCGTGGTGCGGAGGCCGCCCAGCTGGGTGATCCACTGCTCGCGCTTGCCGCCGACCGACGTGGAGCCGGTCTCGGCGATCCAGAAGGGCTTGGGCGAGAGCGCGGAGATCTCCCGGTAGGCGTCCTCGAAGAGGTTGGCGGGCTCGGTCCAGGCGAGGCCCCCGGTGGCGCCGAAGTTGTAGGCGCTCGTGCCCACGAGATCGACCTCGGTGTTGCCGGGGAAGTAGGCCGGGATCGCGTTGGCGGTGGTGGCCGGGACGCTGCGGGCATACGGCGCCCAGAGGATCCGGATCTTCTTGCCGCCGGAGGCGCGCACGACCTTGCGCACGCGCTTCCACGCCTGCACGTAGGCGGCCGGCGTGTTGCCGTTGACCGTGCCCGACCAGGCGTACCAGGGCGTGTTGGGCTCGGGCATCGGCCGCAGGATCGGGGTGGGCGACAGCTTCCGCAGCTGCCCGGTGAGGCGGATCAGGCCCTTGTCCTGGCGCCCGCGGCGGATGGAGGCGAGGTTGTAGCGCTTCTGCTTGGCGCCGTCGCGACCGGAGTCGGGCATCCACGTGACCAGGAGCCGCGCGTTGTTGCGGCGGGCCAGGGCCACGATCTGGGGAGCGACCACCTGGCCGCCCGTGACGTAGGTCGAGATCACGCGCATCGCGCGCTTGCCGACCCGGGCGCGCACGACCGGCGTGCCGTTCACGGGGTTGTCCTGGTAGACGCCCACCTCGACCGCGGCGGCGGCGGGGGCGGGACGTGCGGCCGAGGGGCCGAGGATGAGGGCGAGGCCGATCAGCGAGCAGATCGCCGGGGCGATCGCTCGGGGTCTGACAGCCAGCCGGGCACGCTGGGGAAGGTTCATGTGGCGAACGTATCGGCAGCCCCGCGCCGATACTGCACACCCTTCGGGAACCTGAACGGTTCCGTCACAGGTTGCTCACAGACCCCCGCGCGCGCCATCAGGTGAAGATGATCTGACCTCCCGCGGCCATCGCGTAGAAGTCGCCGACCGTGATGATGTCGGCGATCTGGGGCACGAAGTCATCGCGCTCGAGGCCGAACATGTCCACCGAGGCGCGGCACGCGTACATCCCCGCGCCGGTGTCGCCGATCATCTCGATGAACTCCGGGATGGGCGGGATGTCGAGCTCCTCCATCTTCTTGCTCATGAAGTGCGTCGCGAGCGCGGACATCCCGGGCAGCCCCCCGAGGAGGGTCGGGATGTGCATGCCGGGGTTGCCCACCGTGGCCACCTTCACGTGGTCCATGCGCCTGCGGTGCACGGCGTCCATCCCGAAGAACGTGAAGAACAGGTTCACGTCGATGCCCTCGGCGCGGGCGCCGTTGGCGAGGATCAGTGCCGGGTAGATCCCCTCGAGGGAACCCTTGGAGACGATGATCGAGACCTTGGCGATCGGAGCCGCTGCGGCGGGTGCCGCGTCGGGGTTCGCGTCCGTCTGCGTCGTCATGTCAGATGCACCCCTTCGGCTTCGGGATGCCGGCGATGTGCGCCGCCGTCTTCGCCGGGCCCTTCGGGAAGAGCTGGTAGAGCTCCTTGACGCTGACGCCCGACGACTTGCCGAGGGCGCGCACGGTCGGTCCGGTGCCCTTCGCGAAGAACTCCTGGCGCATGAACTCGATGACCTGCCAGTGCCGGTCGGTGAGCTCGGCGATGCCGTCGGCGCGCGCGAGCTCGACGGCGATCTCGCGCGTCCACTGCTCGGGGCGCTCGAGGAAGCCCTCGTCGTTCACGTCGACGGTGACGCCGGCGTAGATGGCGGTGCTCATGCGGTCGGGTCCTCCTTCTGGGTGGACGTCTGCGGTCCGCCGTCGGGGCGGTGCTTGCCGGCCGTCGGCATGTGCGCGCCGATGCCCGGGATGTCGCGGCCCGGCAGGAGCGTGTGCCAGTAGAACCACTGGAACATCAGCTTGCCGAGGTGGTTGAGCCGGCTCTCCTTGAGGAGCGGCAGGCCGGCCGGCCCGGGGAAGCGGCCGGGCAGCGGCTCGGTGTCGTAGTTGAAGTCGATCAGCAGGGCCTTCGAGAACCCGGTCTCGATGAAGCAGTTCGCGTGCCCGTCGTACGAGGCGTCCAGGGGGCGCCCCTCGAGGAAGCGGAGGACGTTCCCGGCGAGCACCTCTCCCTCGAAGTGCGTCACCGATCCGGCCTTCGAGACGGGCAGGTCGGAGGCGTCGCCGATCGCGAAGACGTTGGGGGCGGCCTTCGACTGGAGCGTCGCCGGATCGGCCGGGACGAACCCGAGGGCGTCCCCGAGGCCGGGCGAGCGCAGCACGTAGCCGGCGCCGCCGTGCGCCGGGATCACGGCCGCCAGGTCGAAGGGCTGCTCGCGCCCGTCGTAGCCGGTGATCGTGCCGCCGCGCCCGCCGGCGCCGTAGGCCACCTCGCCGGTGTTGAACTCGGTCACCAGCCGGACCCCCTTCTCCTCGAGCAGCCCGCCCAGGGCCGCGGAGGCGACCGGCTTGGTGAACGCGCCGTCGAGCGGGGTCACCAGGGTGAGCTCGACCGCGTCGCGCACCCCGCGCTCGCGCAGGAACCAGTCGGCCAGGAAGCAGAACTCGAGCGGCGCGACCGGGCACTTGATCGGCATGTCCACGATGTTCACCACCAGGCGGCCGCCGTCGAGGAGGGGCAGTGCCTCCGCCAGGGCGCTCGCGCCGGGGAGGTCGTAGAACGTGAAGGCGCTGACGCCCCACCCGGCGCCCGTGAGCCCCTCGGTCTCCTCGGGCGCGAGCTCGGCGCCCGTGGCCACGATCAGCACGTCGTAGGGCACCTCGCGGCCGTCGGCCAGCACCACCGCGTCGCGCGCGGTCTCGACGCGCTCGACGGCGCTCTCCACCCAGTCGATACCATCGTGGAGCTGCCGGCTCCGGGGGCGCACGATGTCGTCGGCATGGGCCAGGCCGAACGGGACGAACAGCAAGCCGGGCTGGTAGACGTGCCGGTCGTCACGGTCGATGACCGTGATCGAGGCCCGGTCCGCGGGCAGGCTCCGCCGCAGCCGGTTGGCGATGAGGGTGCCGCCGGTGCCCGCGCCGAGGATGACGATCCGGGATGACATCGCCCCGAGTCTGGAGCGCCGCCCTCCCCGGGGCACCGTGGGCGCCACGGAGCCTGACCCGGGGAAACCCGCAGCCTCAGCCGCCCGGGAGGAGGGCCTTCCTCAGACGGCGGTCCCCGCGTGCAGGCGCGGGTAGAGCGGGAAGCGGTCGCCGACCGCCCGCGAGCGGGCGCGCAGCGCCTCGAGATCCGCCTCGGTGGCCTCGGGGCGGAGCGCCGCGACGATCACCTGGGCGATCTCGCGCATCTCCGGCTCGCGCAGGCCGCGGGTCGTGAGGGCGGCCGTGCCGATGCGCAGGCCCGAGGTCACCGTCGGCGGCCGCTCGTCGAAGGGCACGCCGTTCTTGTTGACGGTGATGCCGGCACGGTCGAGGCGGTCCTCGCCCTCCTGGCCGGTGAGCGGGGTGGCCGACAGGTCGACCAGCACGAGGTGGTTGTCGGTGCCGCCGCTGACCAGGTCGAGGCCGCCCTCCATCAGCTCGTCGGCGAGCGCCGCACAGTTGTCCACGACCGCCTGCTGGCGCGCGCGGAACTCCGGCGTCAGCGCCTGGCCGAAGGCGACGGCCTTGCCGGCGATGACGTGCATCAGCGGGCCGCCCTGGAGGCCCGGGAAGACGGCCTTGTCCACCTTGGCGGCCAGGTCGGCGTTGCACATCACCATGCCCGCGCGCGGGCCGCCGAGGGTCTTGTGGATCGTGGTGGTGACGATGTCGGCGATGCCGACCGGCGTGGGGTGCACGCCGGCGGCCACCAGGCCCGCGATGTGGGCCATGTCGACCATGAAGCGCGCGCCCACCTCGTCGGCGATCTCCCGGAAGGCCGGGAAGTCGATGATGCGCGGGTAGGCCGAGGCGCCGGCGACGATCAGCGCGGGGCGCAGCTCGCGGGCCATCTCGCGGACCTGGTCCATGTCGATGTACTGGTCCGAGCGGCGCACGCCGTAGTGGTGGAACTCGTAGAGCTTGCCCGAGAAGTTCACCTTGAGGCCGTGCGAGAGGTGGCCGCCGTGCGAGAGGGCCATCGCCAGCACCCGGTCGCCGGGGGCGAGCGTCGCCGCGTAGGCGGCCTCGTTGGCCGTCGAGCCCGAGTGGGGCTGCACGTTGACGTGGTCGGCGCCGAACAGCTCGAGGGCGCGGTCGATGGCGAGCTGCTCCACCTCGTCGACCACCTCGCAGCCGCCGTAGTAGCGCTTGCCCGGCAGGCCCTCGGCGTACTTGTTGGTCAGCACCGAGCCGACGGCCTGGAGGACGGCCTGGCTGGTGAAGTTCTCGCTGGCGATCATCTCGAGCGTGTCGCTCTGGCGATCGAGCTCCGCGCCGAGCAGGCGGGCGACCGCCGGGTCGGCCTCGGAGATGTCCTGCGACAGGTAGCTGTCGTCGTCGATGAAGCTCACGCGGCTCGTCCCCCGGGGTGGTGTTCGTCGGCCCCGAGGGTACACCGTCACCCAGGACGGACGCCGACCCCCACCGCCGCCAGCGTGCCCCTCAGCGCCTCCGGATCGGGCCCCGGGCGCACGAGCACCGCCTCGCCGCCGCCCGGCACCGGGCGCAGGTCCACCACCGCCGATGCGGTCCCCGGGAGGGTCCCCGCATCGACCGTCAGGACGGCCGCGGCCAGGTCGGCGGGAACGTCGCCCAC
>JAEMRL010000456.1 GCA_016463385.1 Thermoleophilia bacterium | reverse complement strand
GGGCCCGACCTCGACGCCCTCGACGTGCTGACCAAGAAGGTGCTCGCCGGCCCGTTCGACGTCACCTACTCGTTCTTCTCGCTCACCGAGGGCAGCGAGTACACCACCGGCGAGGACGAGGAGCGGGCGCGCCTCGAGGCCGCCGGCGAGGCCGACGTGGAGGGGGCGCTCGCCACCTGGCGGGAGCGCATGGCGACGTACATGGACGCCCGGCTCCACCCCCGCATGCCCCCGAAGGACGTGATCGCCTTCTACCCGATGTCCAAGCGCCGGGCGGAGGGGGCCAACTGGTACGCGCTGCCGTTCGAGGACCGCAAGCGCCTGATGCAGGGGCACGCGACCGTCGGGCGCCGCTACGCCGGCCGGGTCGTGCAGCTGATCACGGGCGCGACGGGCCTCGACGACTGGGAGTGGGGCGTCACCCTCGTCGCCGACGATCCCGTGACGATCAAGGAGATCGTCTACGAGATGCGGTTCGACGAGGTCACCGCCCGCTACGGTGAGTTCGGCCCCTTCTTCGTCGGCCTGGTGATGGACCCCGCCGAGGCGTTCGCGCGCGCCGGGCTGATACGCGAGGCCGCCGGGTAACCTCCCCCGGGTGAGTGCGGCGATCAGCGTCCGTGGCGCGGTGAAACGCTACGGCGGGATCACCGCGGTGGACGGCCTCGACCTCGAGGTGCCCGAGGGCACCTGCGTCGGCCTGCTCGGGCCCAACGGGGCGGGCAAGTCCACGACGATGAAGCTCCTCACCGCCCAGGCGATCGCCGACGAGGGCGAGCTCGAGGTGCTCGGGTACCGGCTGCCCGGCGAGTCGAAGCAGGCGCGCGCCGAGTGCGGCGTGGTGCCCCAGCTCGACAACCTCGACACGACACTGACCGTCGAGCAGAACCTGCTCGTCTTCACCCACCTCTACCGGGTCCCGCGCGCCGGCCGGCGCGAGGCGATCGAGAGGGCGCTGGCGCTCGCGACCCTGTCCGACCGGCGCGACAGCCGGGTGGACGAGCTCTCGGGCGGCATGCGCCGCCGGCTGCTCATCGCGCGCGCCCTGGTGCACCGGCCGCGCCTGGTGCTGCTCGACGAGCCGACCGTCGGCCTCGACCCCCAGGTGCGCCAGGAGCTGTGGGCGCTGATCGGCGCCCTCCGCGCCGAGGGCGTCTCGATCCTGATGTCCACGCACTACATCGAGGAGGCCGAGCGCCTCGCCGACACCGTCGTGATCATGTCCCAGGGGCGGGCGGTCGCCACCGGGCGCCCCGGCGATCTGATCTCCGAGCACGCGGGCCCCGAGGCGATCGAGGTCTACGGCCCGCCCGAGCGCCTCGCCGAGGTCGAGTCGGACGCCGAGCGGCAGGGCCTGCGGACCCGGCGCACGGGCACCTCGATCTCGCTGCTCACCCTCGACCGCGCCTCCGGTCCGCTGCCCGCCGGCGAGCGCCGCCCGGCCAACCTCGAGGACGTCTTCGTCCTCCTCACCGGGGAGCACATCGCATGAGCACCGTCGCGCCCCCGCGCCGGCTCCGCCGCCTCGAGCGACCCGCGCTGGCGGGGGTCCTGGTGCGGGAGGTCATCAACTTCTCCTCCTACTGGCGCTCGACCACCTTCTCCTCGACGGTCGAGCCGACCATCTACCTGCTGGCCTTCGGCTTCGGCTTCGGTTCGCTGGTGGCCACGGTGGGAGGGTTCCGGTACGTCGAGTTCGTCGGCACCGGGACGGTGGCGACCGCCGTGCTGTTCTCGTCGGCCTTCCCGGCGATGTTCGGGACGCTGGTGAAACAGCAGTACCAGCGCACCTACGACGCGATCCTCGCCGCGCCGGTCGACACCGAGGAGCTCGTGACCGCCGAGGCGCTCTGGATCGCCGCGCGCGCCGGCACGTACGGCTGCGTGCCGATGGTCGTCGCGATGGCCTTCGGGCTCGACCCGAGCTGGGGGATGCTCGCCGTGCCCCCGATCGCCATGATCGCCGGCTTCGGCTGGGCCGGCTTCGGCATCACGATCGCCTCGAAGATGAACTCGTTCGAGAACTTCAGCTACGTGATCAGCGCCGTGCTGACGCCGCTGTTCCTGGTCGCGGGGACCTTCTT
>JAEMRL010000455.1 GCA_016463385.1 Thermoleophilia bacterium | reverse complement strand
ACGGGGCGGCAGCGTCGAGGAAGGTGGCGATCTCGGTGAGGAGGTCCGCCCCCCAGAGCTTGCCGAGGGCGCGGCCGGGGCCCGGCAGCCGGCCGAAGCGGCCGGCGATTCCGCTCGCGCGGCCGATCGCTTTCACCGTGCGGCCCGAGAGCAGGCCGACGATCCGCTCGGGCCCGTCGAGGAGCTCGAGGGCGTGGAGAGCGGGTGGCGTGTCGAGCACGATCGCGTCGTAGCGGTCGTCGGCGCTGAAGCGCTCGAGTTCCACGATTGCCATGAGTTCCTGCATCCCGGCGTCGCCGCCGGTGAGCTCTCGCGTGATCCGGCTCTCCCGGAGGCGGCGCCGGTCGGACTCTTGGACGGGCAGGCTGTCGACCACCCGGGCAAAGCTCGTGGCCGGGTCGAGCATCGCGGCGTCCATCCCGGGCTCGCCGGGGAGCTTCACGTGCACCGGATCGGGGCCAAGGTCGTGACCGAGGGCCTCGGCGAGGCGCCGCGCCGGGTCGACGGTCAACACGAGCACGCGCCGACCCTCGCGGGCGAGCGCGAGCCCGAGGGACGCGGAGACGGTCGTCTTGCCGACGCCGCCGGCGCCACAGACGACAAGGAGCTCGGCGGCGCGGAGCGTCTCCCAGAGGCCGAACTGGGTCATGCGGCCTCCCCGTGCTCGGTGCGCCGCTCACGGGTGCGTCGCTCTGCTCGCCGCCGGTCCTGGGCGGAAATCCCCGGCTCATCCGATAGCACGGGGCCCTCGCCCGCGAGTGCGGCGAGCACGGACCGCACGCCCTCGCCCGGCTGCTCGTAGGCCCGGATCGGCTGGAGGCCGACCTGCCGTGTCACGCGCCCGAGCTGCGCGCGCTCGCTCCGCGCGCGGGTCGCGAGATGCTCGAGGGCCAGGACGGCGTCGGCGAGGACCGCGTCGCCCTCGCGCTCGGCGAGGAGCGCGAGTTCGGCGGCCGGAGGGCTGGGTGGCGCGAGGCGGTTCGCGATCACGAGGCTCGGGCCGTGGCCGAGGCGGGACTCCAGTGCGGTGATGAGGTCGAGCAGCTCCGAGACCGCGAGCGAGTCGCCGGTGGTGACCGTGACGGTGGCGGTGATGGCCGGATCCGCGATCCACTCCCCGAGCTGACGGGCGCGGGCCGCAATCGGTCCGACCGCTGCGGCGCGCTCGAATCGGCCGGGGGCGTCGAGGAGCGCGAGGAGATGGCCGGTCGCGGGCGCGTCGAAGACGAGGTGGTCGTAGGCGCCTTCGGTCATGCGTCGCAGCTCGCCGATCGTGAGCAGCTCCGCGAGTCCCGGGGTGGCTGCGGTGATGAGCTGGAAGGCCCGGCTCGCGCGGAGTCCCGCCGCGAACGGCCCCGGGAGCTGATCGCCGAGGTAGTTGCTGAGGGCCTTCTTGCGATCCAGCGGGACCACCACGAGGCCGGGCGGCGCCGACGCAGGGGGACGGACCGGCTTGGCCTCCACCGGGTGGACGAGCGCCACCCGGCCGCCGCGCTCGGCGAGCGCCACCGCGATCGCGGTGGCAGCACTACTGCGACCCACGCCGCCCTTGCCGGTCACGATCACGAGCGGCGTGGCCGGTACGGCCCCTTGGTGGTCCGCGCCGTTGGCAGCGGTGGGGGAGAAATCGAGGGAGTCGGTCACGGAGCCGGGGTGGCGAGAGCGGAGAGAGCGCGGCAGGTGGCGGAGCAGGCCGGCTTGCCGCAGCATACGCCGCGACCGGGCGAAGGGGATCAACCCGTACCCTCGACTAGAGCTTGATGGCTGCGGGGTGGTGCTTGAGTCCATCGCGCCCGCCAATTGAAGGGATCGCTACACGCGCGACGAAAGACCCCACCGTCGCGTCCCCGACCGACCGCAGGACCATGCCAGCCACCGCCGAGATCATCACCTTCGCCAACCAGAAGGGCGGCGTCGCCAAGACGACGACTGCCCTCAATCTGGCGTGCGCCCTGGCCGAGTCCGGGCACCGCGTGCTCTGCGTGGACATGGACCCCCAGGGCAACCTCACGATGAGCCAGGGGATCGACCCCGAGAACCTCGAGCGCTCGATCTACGACGTGCTCGTCGACGACCTCGACATCCGC
>JAEMRL010000454.1:627-2107 GCA_016463385.1 Thermoleophilia bacterium | reverse complement strand
GTGGTCGCCTCGAAGCTCGCGCCGGGCGCGGTGACGGCGCGCGCGGTCGGGGCCGACGCCCTCACCGGGGCGCAGATCGACGAGACGACCCTGACCGCGGTCCGGCGCGCGGCGGCGGCGACCAGGTCCGGGACCGCAGCGCGGGCGGACCGCGCCACGAGCGCCGCCCGCGCCGATGACGCCGTTGCCCTCGGCGGGGTGGCGGCGTCCCGCTACCTCAACGGGCTGACCCTCGTCCGGGCGCAGACGGCGACCAGCACGCTGGCGGTCAAGGGACCGGTGAGCGCCACCTGCCCGGCGGGCGCGACGATCGTCGCCGGGGGCGCCTCCATCGACGGCGCCGCGCGGGTGGCGCTCACCACGAGCGCGCCCGACGGCGACGACTCCTGGCTGGCCGAGGCCGCGGCGATCGGCACGCCCTCGGCCCCCTGGAGGATCGTGGTCACGGCCGTCTGCGCGCGGGGCGGGTGACCGCGCGGAGCCCGGCCGGCCCGCTCTACTTGCGGCGCACGTCGAAGTAGCTGAGGCCGAGGGGTCGGTCGGGGTAGCCCTTGGCGAGATACGGCCACACGCGCCAGACGTAGCGGTCGCCGGCCGCGATCTTCTTCGCGGGAACCCGGAAGCGGGTCGAGCGCGGGAAGGCGGAGAGCACCTTGGTCGCCTTCACACCCCGGAGCCGGAAGACCTGGACGTTGTAGAGCTGCGCGCTCGAGTGCGCCCTCCAGCGCAGGAGCGGGCGGCGGGTCCCCACCCGGGCGCCGGCGCGGGGCAGCAGCCGGCGGGCGTGGAGCGTCCTCGGCCGGCTGACGCGCGTCACCGCCGGCGGGGTGACCACGACGGGGGTGGTCGCGACCGGAGGCGAGAGCACCGTGCCCGCGCCGGCAACGACCTCGTAGCGCCCCTCGCGGACCGTCTCGTTGCCGGCGTCGTCCACCGCCCGGACCGGGAAGGCGAAGGTCCCCGTCCGCGAGGTGTCGATGGCCCCGCCGGGCGGCACCGGCCCGGCGCAGGTCACCGCGCCGTCGCACGAGTAGTCGGCGGTCACCGCCGAGCCCTGGGTGAACCTGTCGATGCGGCGGTCGTCGTCATCGTCATCGTCGTCCTCACCACCCGACCCTTCCGAGGGGCGGGTGAGCGTGACGGCCGGAGCGGTCGTGTCGACGCGGAACGACCGCTGGACCGTGGCGGGGTTGAAGATGATGCCCTCGCGCGCGATCAGGCGGTAGGTGCCGTCCTGCAGATCGCCGAGGCGGACCCGCAGTGGGGAGCGCCCGTCGGAGAAGGCCGTGCCCGGGACCTGCCAGTAGACGCGCAGCCGGGACGACGAGGCGGTGATCGTGTAGGTCGGGTCCGGGTTGGCGGCATTCCAGACGTCGGTGTCGGCCCCGGAGATCGTCGGCACCGCCGCGGCGGTGGGCACGACTGCCCGCAGCGCGGCCCCCGCCGCCAGCACGAGCCCGCCCCGCCGTCCGATGCTGCG
>JAEMRL010000454.1:0-617 GCA_016463385.1 Thermoleophilia bacterium | reverse complement strand
CCTCCGGATTCGTGGAGCCGATACATACCCCGTCCGTGTGGAAAACGTAGCGCAGGACGGTCCCGCGGCGACCCGGCGCCGCGCCGTCCTGTTTCCGCGGGCGGCTGCGGGCTCCTCCCCCACGGCCGATCGGTGATCCCGGGGAGTCACGATCGCGCTCCGCCGGGGCTCCGGGCCGTCCGCCGGGGGCTACGCTGAGGCCATGAACGGACACGGCAGCGACCCGCTGGACGCCGGGAGCCGGGAGCTCCACACGTTCCGCGGATACGGCGCCGCCCGGCGGTTCGCGCTGCGGATCACCGTCGGCCTGGTGCCCGGGGGCTGGCCGCCGCCCGCGAGGGCCGCCCTGCTGGTGCCGGCGCACATCGTGGCGCTCGTGCTGACGCTGGCGCTCTGGATCCCGGTCACCCTGGCGCTCGGCGCCAGCCTCCTGTCCCGCTCACCCAGCGGTCGCTGAGCCCCGGGCGCCCCGCCGGGGCCGGAGGAGAGAGGCGACGATGGGAGTCGAACCCATGAATAACGGTTTTGCAGACCGCCGCGTTAGCCACTTCGCCACGTCGCCGCGTCGCGAGAGCGCAGGCTAGCAGCGATGCCGCTCCGCTCCGGGCCGCCGCCTC
>JAEMRL010000090.1 GCA_016463385.1 Thermoleophilia bacterium | reverse complement strand
ACCAGGCCCTTCACCTGGAGCCCGATCAGCAGGAAGACCGCGTTCTCGAGGAGGAACTGGACCGTGGCCCAGTTGGTGGTCTCCGCCAGGCGCGAGGTGGCCGACTGCAGGGTCGGGGCCTTGTGCCCGAGCAGGAGCCCCGTCACCACCACCGCGAGGACCCCGGACGAGTGGATCGCCTCGGCCGGCAGGAAGGCGATGAACGGGGCGGTGAACGAGAGGGTCGTGTCGAGCACCGGATCCTCGATACGGCGCCGGACCCACGCGAGCGCCCAGGTGACCACCAGGCCGATCGCCACGCCGCCGACCGCGGCGACCAGGAAGTCGATCCCCACCGAGGCCACCGTGACGCTGCCGGTGATGGCCGTGATCGCCGCCGACAGGGCCACCAGGGCCGTCGCGTCGTTGACCAGGCTCTCGCCCTCGAGGATCGTCACGATCCGCCGTGGCATGCCCACCTTGCGCGCGACCGAGGTCGCCGCCACGGCGTCCGGCGGGGCCACCACCGCCCCCAGGGCGATCGCCGCCGCCAGGGAGATCGAGGGCACGATCAGCCACGTCACCAGTCCGACCGCCAGCGTGCACACGATCACGAACCCCACCGAGAGCCACATCAGGGCCTCCTTGGTGGAGGCGAAGTCGACCAGCGAGGTGCGGATCGCGGCGGCGTAGAGCAGCGGGGGCAGCAGGCCGACCAGCACCAGCTCGGGATCGAGCTCGAAGGACGGTATGCCCGGTATGAACGACGCCGCGATGCCGATCAGCACCAGCGCGAGGGGCGGTGACCATCCCAGCCGTCGCGACGCGCCGGCGCAGAAGGCCACGGTCACGACGATGCCGAGGACGAAGAGGGCGCTCTCCACGCCGCCATGATGACGGCGCCGACCTGCGCGCGCCGCCCCTCGTCCCTAGGCTGCCCCGCGATGCGCCGCCGACCGGTCGCCGTGTGAGCACGGTCATCCTGCTGCCGCCCTCCGAGGGGAAGGCGCCCGACGGCGACGGGCCCCCCTGGCCCGAGGCGGGCGGGGCGTTCCCGGAGCTGGGTGAGGCGCGGCGGGCCGTCCGCGACGCCGTCCGGGCCGCGCTGGCCGGCGGCGGCCCCGCGGTCGGGCGCCTGCTCGCCGCACGCGGCCCCTACCTCGAGCGCGCCCTCGCCGAGTGGGAGGAGCTCGACGACGCGCCGACCCTGCCCGCATGGGACCGCTATCGCGGCGTCGTGTGGGCCGCGCTCGCGCCCGCCACGCTCGATCGCCCCGCGCGCCGCCGCATGCTCGCGCGCGTCCTGGTGCCCTCCGGGCTCTGGGGCCTCGTCGCCGCCGGCGATCCGGTGCCCGCCTACCGGCTGAAGATGGGGGCGGGCGTGCCCCCGCTCGGCTCGCTCGCGGCCTTCTGGCGGCCGCGCATCGGTCCCGTCATCGACCGGCGGGCCGCGGGGGGGTGGGTGATCGACCTGCTGCCGCAGGAGCACGCCGCGGCCCTCGACCCGGCGTGCCTGGCCGCGTCGCGCCACCTCCGGATCGCGCTCGTGGAGGAGGGCGACGGCGGCGAGCGCCGCGCCGCCGGGCACGCGGGCAAGCACCTCAAGGGGCTGCTCGCGCGGGCCATCCTCGAGGCGGGCGCCTCGACTCCGCGGGCGGTCGCCGCGTTGTCGGTGCCCGGCCTGCGGGCGGAGGGCGTGACCCGGATGCCCGGCGGCGCGGAGGTCGTCTTCACGCGCACGCCGGGGCCGGACGTCCCCTGAGACCGTCCGGGGGTGGGCCGTCGCGGGGCCGGCGGGTTATGCTCGCGCCATGAACATCGTCATCTCCGGCGGCGGCATGGTGGGTATGACCCTTGCGCGCCTCCTCCGACTCCGCGGCCTCGAGCCGATCGTCCTCGAGCGCGCGCCGGCGGGGCACTACATGCCCCGCGGCTACATGCTCGGCTTCCAGGGCTACGAGCCCCTCGAGGAGGTGGGTGTGTACAAGGAGGTCCGCGACGCGGGCCGCCCGATCGCCCCCCGCCCCGACCAGCCACCCGTCGCGGTGGCGGTGCGCTTCGGCGCCCTCATCGAGGCGCTGGCGCGCGACCTGCCGGTGGTCTACGAGCACACCGTGGTCGAGCTGATCCGCGACGCGACCGACCGCATCACCGGCGTCGTCGCCGAGGGCCCCGACGGGCGCGTCGAGATCGAGGCCGACCTGGTCGTGGCCTGCGACGGGATGATGTCGCCGGTGCGGGGCATGGCCGGCATCGAGCCGCGGTTCGAGCCGCTGGCCGACGCCGCCCTCACCTTCATGAGCCCGGTCCCGGCCGAGACCTCCTTCGCGATGAAGTACATGTCCGACGGCGGGCACATCGGTCTGCTGAGCTGGTTCGAGGGCTCGGCGGGCTGGCGCAGCATCGACAAGGTGGGCGAGGAGGCGGCCAAGGCCCCCGGCCTCGACGCCATCAAGAAGATGTGGACCGAGCTCCTGCCCGAGTCCAAGACGGCCGTCGAGGCCGTCACCTCGATGGATCAGATCCGCTACTCCGAGCCGCAGCTCCTGAGCTGCCAGCAGTGGTGGGTGCCGGGCCTCGTGCTCATCGGCGACTCCGCGCACTTCTTCGGTCCCGAGACGGGCGTCAGCTCCGGCATCGGGCTCGGCGACGCGCACGCTCTCGCGCAGGCGATCATGCAGAACCCGACCGACGCCGACGCGGCCTGCCGCAGCTACGAGCTGTGGCGCCTGCCGGTCGTCCGCCCCTACGAGGCGATGGACCCGGGCCGCCAGCGCATGGTCACCGCCGGCAACGTCCGCGGGCGCCCCGAAGAGGTCTGGCCGCCCGAGGACTGACGCGGTCTGCTCCGGCCGGGCTCACACCCCGAGCCGGGGCATGTGGGCGGCCGGATAGCGCTCGCCGGACGCCGCGCCCACCGGGGCGGCGGCGTCGATCTCCGCCAGGTCCGCGGCGCTCAGCTCGATCGTGAGCGCCTCGAGGTTGCGGTCGACCCGGTCGGCGCGGCTCGTGCCCACCAGGGGGATCACGTCGTCGCCGCGGGCGAGCAGCCAGGCGATCGCCAGCGAGGCCACGTCCACGCCGCGTGCCGCGGCGATCTCGGACAGCCGGGCGGTGACGGCGAGGTTGCGGGCGAGGTTCTCCCCCTGGAACCGCGGCACCTGCCGGCGCCAGTCGTCGGGCGCGAGGTCGTCGGCGCTGCGGATGCGCCCCGCGAGGAGGCCCCGCGAGAGCGGGCTGTAGGCGACGTAGGCGATGCCGAGCTCGCGCGTGACCGGCAGCAGGTCGCGCTCCGGCTCGCGGCTGAGTAGGGAGAACTCGCTCTGGAGCGCCGCGATCGGATGCACCGCGTGGGCGCGGCGGATGGTGTCGGGACCGGCCTCCGACAACCCGATGTGGCGCACGCTGCCCGCCTCCACCAGGCGGGCCATCGCGCCCACCGACTCCTCGATCGGCACCTCGGGGTCGACCCGGTGCAGGTAGTAGAGGTCGATGTGGTCCACGCCGAGCCGCGACAGGCTCCTCTCGGCCGCGTCGCGCAGGTACTGCGGTCCGCCCCGGCTGGACTTGGTGGCGAGCACCGCCTGGTCGCGCCGCCCGGCCAGCGCCCGGCCCACCATCTCCTCGTTGCGGCCGTCGCCGTAGGTCTCTGCGGTGTCGATCAGCGTCATCCCGGCCTCGAGGGCCCGGTGGATCGCGCGGATGCCCTCGGCGTCCTCGGCCGAGCCGTAGTAGCCGGCGAAGCTCATCGCGCCGAAGGCGATGGGGCCCACCTCGGGGCCGGAGGTGCCGAGCCTGCGCGTGACCATGTCGCTCCTGGTGTGTCGGATCGGGCGGGCGCCGCACACGGTAGCCGCGACCCGGCGCCGCCCGCCCGCCGCCTGCGATCCTGCGGGCGTGGACGACGCCCTCCCCGAGTTCCCGCACGACATGGTCGCGATCCTCGCCACCATCGGCTCCGGCGGGCCGGCGGCGATCCCGGTGAGCGCGGTGGTGCGCCACGGGCCGCGGTCGCTCCTGCTCGGCCTCGCCGCGCGGCGGGGCAGCCTCGTGCGACTGCGTGCCGATCCACGCGTCGCGCTCTCGCTGAGCGGGCCGGGCTTCTGCCTCGCCGTCGAGGGTGAGGCGTCCGTCGCCGCCGATCCGCTCCCCGGCGTCGAGCGCATGGTCGCCGTCGCCGTGCGGGCCACGGGCATCCGCGACGTGCGGGGCGCCGCCACCGAGGTGGACGGGGGCATGCTGTGGCGCTGGACCGACGACGCCGCCGGCGCCCGGCACCGGGCGGTGATGGCCGCCCTCGGCCGCCTCGCGGCGGGGACGATCGTGTAGAGGACTCTCACGGTCGCCCTTCCCCCGGGGCCCTCCGGGCCGGATCGTGGATCTCATGGCCCTCGTCACGACCATCCGCTCCGTCCTGATCTCCGCGGTGGTCCTGCTCGTCCCCGCCACCGCCGCCGTGGCGGTCCCGCCGGCGCAGGACGCGTCCGGCCCCGAGGTGGGCGCCCTGATCATCGGCGGCGCCCCGGTGAGCGACGGCTCCTGGCCCTCGATCGCGGCCCTCGTGCCGACCGGCGGCGCGCCGGAGCTGAGCACGTTCTGCGGCGGCACGCTGATCGCCCCGGCGGTCGTCCTGACCGCCGCGCACTGCGTCCTCGACGCCTCCGGCTCCCCGAAGCCGGCCGGCGCGGTCGAGGCCCTCCTCGGCGCGGAGGACCTGACCGCTCCCGCCGAGCGCATCCCCGTCGCCGAGATCCGCGTGCACCCCGGCTATCGCGTCGAGGGCGACGCCCCCGACGCCGCCCTGCTGATGCTGGCCCGCCCCTCGGCCGCGCCGGTCGCCGCCTACGCCGCGGCCGCCGCCCAGGACCCCGACGCCGAGCGCGCCGGCGCCATCGCGGGATGGGGCGAGGAGGGGGAGAGCACCGCCCTCTACCCGACGCGCCTGATCGCCGCGCCGGTGACCATCTTCAGCGCCGCGCGCTGCCGGGAGATGCTCGGCGCCGCGTTCCACGTCGGCGGCGCGCTCTGCGCCGGCCGCCCCGAGGGCGGGGTGGACACCTGCGCCGGCGACAGCGGCGGTCCCCTCCGCGACGCCGCCGGCCTCGTGGTCGGCGTCACCAGCTGGGGCGTCGGCTGCGGCCGGCCGGGCCTGCCGGGCATCTACACCCGCACGGCCTCGGTCTCCGGGTGGATCGCGAAGGCCATGGCCGCACCGGTGGGTGCCGCACAGGCCGCCGCGCCCGTCCGCGCCCCCCGCGTCCGCGCCCTCGCGGCCCAGGGCCGCCGGGGCGCGACGGCCCGTCTGCGCTACCGCCTGGCGGGCCGCGGCGAGAGCACCCGCGAGGCGATCTCGATCCGGGCCGGCCGCCGGGTCATCGCCCGCATCCGCACCGACGCCGGCCCCGCGCGCGCCGACATGGAGTACTCGGTCTCCTGGCGCATCCCGCGCGCCCTGGCGGCCTCCTCGCGCCTGACCTTCTGCGTGGCCACCCGGGTCGTCTCCGGCCCCGGCGGCGCCGCACCCTCGTGTGCCCCGCTTCGGCTCATCCGGGGCTGATCGCCACTCCGCGGGTCCGCGATGTGAGCCTCGTCACACTCGTCCGCGCGGCCCGGCGGGCCCCGGCGGCCGCGTGGGCCCCCTCCTGGCGCGGTCGGGGGCGTTTACCCCGCATCTGAGCGGTTTTCGCGAGTTCTCGGCCGTTCAGGCCCCCGGTGGCCGGAGCCGCCGCGGCGGGGTCGCGAGTCCGGCCCCGGGCGGCCCCCGGCGGGCCGACTTTCACAGAGAACCGCGCTACGACGGGGATTTCGTCCGAACACGCTGCTAGGTTGGCCGCGCGGGGAGGCCTGCTCCCGCATACTTCGAGCCAGGGGGTCTGCAGTGAACAAGACCGAGTTCGTCGCCAAGGTTGCTGCCAAGGGCGACATGAGCGGTGCCGAGGCGGGGCGCGCGGTCGCCGCCGTCCTCGATGTGATCCAGGAGGCCCTCAAGGGCGGTGAGGACGTCGCCTTCGCCGGCTTCGGCAAGTTCTCCGTCTCCGCCCGCGCCGCGCGTACCGGCGTGAACCCGCAGGACCCGACCAAGAAGGTCGAGATCCCGGCGCGCACCGTTCCGCGTTTCACCCCGGGGGCGGTCCTCAAGGAGGCCGTCGCCGCGGGCAACAAGGGCAAGAAGTAGCGACACCGACGCAGGCTCACGGAGCGCGCGGCCCGTCATCGGGCGGGTCGTGCGCGCCGTCACCTGAGATGGACGCCCGCCCGGTGCGGCGATGAGCGTCCGCGACGAGGTCAGCCGGGCCGGCGGTGCCGCGCGCGCCGCCCACCCCGGTCTGGCGGCCGCCCCGGCGGGGGCCGTCGCCGAGGCGCTCCACGGGATGGCCCGGGGGCTCCGCGGCCGCTCCGGCGCGGTGCTGGCGGCGAACGCGCTCGACATCGCGGCGGCCGAGGGCGCCATGGCCCCGGCCCTGGTGGACCGCCTCCGGCTCGACGCCGACCGGCTCGGCCGGATGAGCGACCAGATCGCCGCGCTCGCCGCGCTCGATGACATCGAGGAGCTGGTGGGATCGCGCGAGCTGCCCGACGGCCTGGTGATGCGCGAGCGCCGGCGGCCGGTGGGCGTCATCGGCGCCAACTACGAGGCCCGTCCCAACGTGACCGTGGACGTCGCCTCCCAGCTGATCAAGTCGCGCAACGCCGGCGTGCTGCGGACCGGGGCGGCGGCGCTGCGCTCGGCGATCGCCCTCCGCGATGAGGTCATCGCGCCCGCGATGGAGGCGGCCGGGCTCGACCCCGCGGCGATCCAGCTCGTGCGCTCGCCCGACCGCGAGGCGGCGCGTGCGCTGGTCGGCCTGCCGCGCCTGATCCCGCTGGTGATCCTTCGCGGCAGCGGCGAGACGACGGCCGCGCTCGCCCGGGAGGCGGCGGCCCACGGCGTCCGCACGCTCGCCCACGCCGAGGGGGGAGGGGTGCTCTACATCGACCGCTCCGCCGACCGGGCCCGGGCGCTCGCGCTCGTGGAGCGCAGTCTCGACCGGCTCGGCGTGTGCAACCGCCTCAACCTGCTGCTGATCGACGAGACGGTCTGGGACGAGGTACTGCCGGCGGTGCGGGCGGTGCTCGAGCGGCTCGGCGTCCGCGCCAGCCTGCCCCCGCACCCGCACCCGCTCGGTCACGAGTGGGCGCTCGACGACGGCGAGGAGGCCACCGTGACCATCGCGCCGTCGCCCGGGCCGCTCGCGGCCGCGCGCACCGCCAATGACGAGACCTCCGGCCTGGCGGCGGCGATCGCCGCCGAGGACGCGGAGGCCGCCGAGGTCTTCCTCGGCGCCTATGCGGGCACCGGTGCGTTCTGGAACGCGACCACGCGCCTGCTCGACGGCTTCGAGCTGCTGGGCGCTCCCGAGACCGGGATCAACGTCGATCACGTCCCCGGACCGCGCGGCCCGGTCACCTTCCGCGACCTGCATCTGCGCCAGTACGTCGTCGGGAGGCGATGACATTCACCGTGATCCCCGCCGCGGCCGGGCCGCTTGCTATTGTCTCCCGACCCGCCCGGACGGCGGCGACATCTCTCATGACAGACACCCTCCCCACCACCGAGCCCCGACGCGCACCGATGCGCGCGCTCTCGCATGTCGGGGGATCCGTCTGAGGCCCGTAACGGTGCTGTTTGCCCCCTAGGCGCGGACCAGACACCCGTCCGCCGGCAGGCCCGACGACTCGCATCAACGAGGCGATCAGGGTCGACACCGTGCGGCTCATCGACGCCGAGGGCGAGAACAGGGGCGTCGTCCCCCTCGCCCAGGCGCAGGAGATCGCGAACACGGCAGGCCTCGACCTCGTCGAGGTCGCCGCCGACGCGCGCCCTCCCGTCTGCCGGATCATGGATTACGGCAAGTGGCGCTATGAGCAGGAGCAGAAGGCCAAGCAGGCCCGCCGGCACCAGAGCACGATCACCATCAAGGAGATCAAGTTCCGGCCGAAGATCGACCCGCACGACTACGCGACCAAGAAGGGTCACGTCGAGCGGTTCCTCAAGCACCGCGACAAGGTCAAGATCACGATCATGTTCCGCGGTCGCGAGCTCCTGCACCCCGAGCGCGGCGAGGCGATCCTCCTGCGGCTCGCCGAGGAGCTGAAGGACATCGCCCTGATCGAGAGCCGCCCGAATCTGGACGGCCGCAACATGGTGATGATGATCGCCCCCTTGAAGAACCCCGTCGTCTCCGCCGAGAGCGGGTCCGACGAGGGCGCGCCGGCGGAGTCCGGCGACGCCGCCCCCGCGGCGGCGACGACGGGGTTCTTTAAGGG
>JAEMRL010000453.1 GCA_016463385.1 Thermoleophilia bacterium | reverse complement strand
GCCTCCGGCCCCGCGGGTGCCGGAGGCCGCACCGGCCCCGCCTCCTCCGGCGCCGGTGCCCGACGATGGCGGCGACGACGGAGACGACGACGGAGACGATGGGGACGACGACAGCGACGACGCCGGCGGGGACGACACGTGACCGGCCCCTCCCCGTCGCCCCGGCGCCGATGGCCGGCCCTCGGCCTGCGCCCGAGGGTCCTCGGCTGGTACGCGCTGCTGCTCGGCCTCGCCCTGGCCCTGACCTCCGTCGTGACCTTCCAGCAGGCCGACCAGGCCCAGCGCCAGTCGGTCGACGACGAGCTGCGGGAGGAGATCGTCGACTTCGAGGCGGCCATCGCGGCCGGACGCGCCGACGGCCTGCGGCCGCGCGAGGCGATCGACTCCTATCTCGACACCTGGCCGGTCGCCGACCGCGACACGCTCGTCGTGCGCGTCGGCAGCGCTCCCGCACGCGCGGAGGGGCCCCTGGGGGCCGACCCGAACCTCGTGGCGACGGTCGACGCGACCCAGAAGCCGACGCTCAGCTCCGTGAGCACCGAGCAGGGCGAGGCCCGGGTCCTGGCCACGGTCCTCCTGGTCGACGGGACCCGCGTCGGCGGGGCGCTGGCCGCCCGGCCGATCGCCGCCGACCGGTCGGCCCTTGTCCAGCGCCGGGTGGCGGTGCTCGGGGCGACCGCCTTCGCCTTCCTGCTGGCATCCGGCATCGCGTGGATCACGCTCGGCCGGCTGCTGCGCCCGGTCAGCGAGATGGCCGAGACCGCCGAGGCGATCGCGACCGAGGGCGACCTGACCCGCCGCATCCACGAGCCGGAGCGCCGCGACGAGGTCGGCGCCCTCGCGACGACCTTCAACGCCATGCTCGGCCGGCTGGAGGCGGCGTTCCTGCGCGAGCAGCGCTTCATCCGGGAGGCCTCGCACGAGCTGCGCACGCCGATCACGATCTGCCGCGGCCACCTGGAGGTGCTGGGGGCCGACCCCGATCCCGAGGACGTCCGCGAGGCCATCGCGGTGGTGGTCGACGAGCTGGGGCGGATGGGCCGGATCGTGGAGGACATGACCACGCTCTCGCGGGTCGGCGACCCCGGGTTCCTCCGGATCGAGCCGATCCTGGTCGATGAGCTGCTGGGCGAGGTCACGCGCGCGGCCGAGCCGCTCCTCGGCGGACGGCTGACGACGCGGCCCGCGCCCGATGACGCGGTCGTGCGGGGCGACCGCCAGCGTTTCAAGCAGGCGCTCATCAACCTGTTGAACAACGCGGCGCTCCACGCGCAGGGGAACGGGCCGGTCGAGCTCCGGGCCATCCGCCGCGGCGGCGCGTGGCGGATGGAGGTGGCCGACCAGGGCGGGGGCATCCCTGCCGGGGAGGAGGAGCGGCTCTTCCGCCCCTTCAATCGCGGGCGCTCCACCAGCCCCGGCTCGGGGCTCGGCCTGGCCATCGTGCGCGGCATCGCCGAGGCGCACCAGGGGACCGCAGGTGTCGACAACCGCCCCGGCGACGGGGCCACATTCTGGATCGAGGTACCGGCATGAGGATCCTGATCGTCGAGGACGAGGAGCGCATCGCGTCGTTCCTCATCCGCGGGCTGAGGGCGCAGGGCTATTCGATCGACCACGTCGCCACCGGGGCCGACGCGCTGGCCCGCTCGCGCGACCCGGAGCTCGACCTGATGATCCTCGATCTCGGCCTGCCGGACATCGACGGCACCCAGGTCCTGCGCAGCCTGCGCGCCTCGGGGTCGGCGTTGCCGATCATCGTTCTGACCGCGCGCGGGGAGGTGAGCGACCGGGTCGAGGGCCTCGACCTCGGCGCCGACGACTACCTCACCAAGCCCTTCGCGTTCGACGAGCTCCTCGCCCGCATCCGGGCCCGCCGCCGCGACCACGACGGCGGCGCCACGACCACCATGACGGCCGGCGATGTGGTGCTCGACATCCCGACCCGGCGGGTGCGGGTGGGCGAGGCCGTCCACGATCTCACCGCGCGCGAGTTCGCGCTGCTGCAGGTGCTGCTGCGCCGCCCCGGGCAGGTGCTGAGCCGCGAGCAGCTTCTCTCGCAGGTGTGGGAGCTCGACTGGGACCCGGGCTCGAACGTCGTGGACGTCTACGTC
>JAEMRL010000452.1 GCA_016463385.1 Thermoleophilia bacterium | reverse complement strand
GCCCTGCCGCGGGCGACGCGCTCCTCGACGGTGGGGTGCGCCACCCGCGCCGCCGGGCGCCGCCGTGCGGCCGCGCGCCGTTCGTCCGTGCTCATGGGGCCCGCCTCCCTCCGGCCGGGCGCTCGCCCGGCGATCTCGGCGGGATGCTGTCATCCCCGGGCCGGCGCCGTCGGCCCCCCGGGAGCGGCCCGCTACGCAGGGCCGTATCCGGGGCGCCCCCGATACGGCCCGCGGCGGCGAGCGCTTCACTGTGGGCATGCCGGTGACGACCGATGACATGCCCGAGCGCCCCGCGCGGCTGCGGCGCGTGGCGGCGGCGCTCGTGATCGCGGGCGCCCTCGGCATGGCCGCGGGTCTCGTCGGCCCGGCGTGGCTCTTCGTCGGCGGCCTCCCGGTCGCCGCGGCGGGGGGTGTGCTGTCGAAGTTCGGGGGGCCGGCCGACTGGTGGCCGGGGCTGCTGAACCGGGGGTCCTGACCGCCGCCGGGTGCGCGCGTGCGACACTGCCACGCCCCCGCACGCGAGTGAAGGACGACGGCCACGAACCCGGCAGACACCAGGACCAGCTTCGCCGACCTCGGCCTCGGCCCCGAACTGCTGGGCGCGCTCGCCGTGCTCGGCTACGAGGAGCCGACCCCGATCCAGGCCGAGACCATCCCGCCGCTCCTCGCGGGCAGGGACCTGCTGGGGGAGGCGGCGACCGGCACGGGCAAGACCGCCGCGTTCGCGCTGCCGTTGCTGCAGCGGATCTCGGGTGAGGGTGAGCGCGGCGTGCCGCGGGCGCTCGTGCTGGTGCCCACGCGCGAGCTCGCGATGCAGGTCTCCGAGGCCATCCACCGCTACGGCCGCGGCCTCGGCGCGCGTGTGGTGCCGGTGTTCGGCGGCCAGCCGATCGGCCGTCAGCTGCGCGCACTGGAGCAGGGCGCCGACGTCGTCGTCGCGACGCCGGGACGGGCGCTCGACCACCTCTCGCGGGGGACGCTCCACCTCGACCGCCTGGCCGTGGTGGTGCTCGACGAGGCCGACGAGATGCTCGACATGGGCTTCGCCGAGGACATCGACACGATCCTCGCCGGCACCCCCGAGGGCGCGCAGACGGTGCTCTTCTCGGCGACCATGCCCGCCCGCATCGGCGCGATCGCCCGCCGCCACCTCACCGACCCGGTGCGGATCCGCATCGCCCGCGAGCAGGCCGTCGCCGGCGAGGCTCCGCTGGTGCGCCAGAGCGCCTACGTGCTCGCGCGCGCCCACAAGCCCGCCGCGCTCGCGCGGGTGCTCGACGTGGAGGCGCCCGCCGCCGCGATCGTCTTCTGCCGCACCCGGATCGAGGTCGACCAGCTCGCCGACACGCTCAACGGCCGCGGCTACAGCGCCGAGGCCCTGCACGGCGGGATGACGCAGGAACAGCGCGACCGGGTGATGGGACGCCTGCGGGCCGGCACCTCGGACCTGCTGATCGCGACCGACGTCGCCGCGCGCGGGCTCGACATCGACCAGCTCACCCACGTCGTCAACTACGACGTCCCCTCGGCCCCCGAGTCGTACGTCCACCGCATCGGGCGCGTCGGCCGCGCCGGGCGCGAGGGCGTGGCGATCACGCTGGCCGAACCGCGCGAGCACCGGATGCTGAAGAACATCGAGCGCCTCACGGGGCAGAGGATCCAGATCCTGAAGGTGCCGACGGTCGCCGACCTGCGGGCCCGGCGTCTCGAGATGGTGCAGGCCACGGTGCGCGAGGCGATCCTCCAGGACGACGACCTCGACGGCTTCCGCGTGGTGGTCGAGACGCTCACCGACGAGTTCGACGTGATGGAGGTGGCGCTCGCCGCGATGAAGGTGGCGCACGCCGCTCTCGGCGGCGCCGCCGAGGACGACGAGCAGGACATCCCCGAGGCCGCCCCGCGCGACGACCGCCCCGCGCGCGACCGGGGCGAGGCGGCCGGCCGCGGCAAGCCACGCCCGCGCGATCGCAGGCCCGGCGGCGAGACCACCCGCCTGTTCATCGGCGCCGGCCGCCCTGAGAACGGTCGCCGTGGTGTGCCTAGTGGTGCGGTGGCCGGGGAGACCCGCCTCACCGGCCGCGATGTGGGAGCGATCGAGATCTTCGACCGCTTCTCG
>JAEMRL010000089.1 GCA_016463385.1 Thermoleophilia bacterium | reverse complement strand
CCTACGCGGGCAACCACGGCATGGAGATCCAGCGCGTGGGCGAGGAGATGGGCCTCGCGGCGGGCGTCGAGGAGCATCTGAGCGCGATCGCCGCCTTCGTGGCCGCCTGGCCGCCCGCGCGGCTCGAGCCCGGCGACCTGCGGATGGAGCCCAAGGGCGCGACCCTGAGCGTCCACGCCCGCGGGGCGCGCGACCCGGAGGCCGCGCGTCTGCTGCTCGCGCAGATCGCCTCGGAGGCCCTCGACCGCGGCCTGGTCCCCACCCCCGGGCGCGAGGTGCTGGAGGTGCGGCCGCCGGTGTCGGTGGACAAGGGCACCGCGGTGCGCGCGCTGCTGCGCGACACGGGCGCCCGGGTGGCCCTCTACATCGGCGACGACCGCACCGACGCCGACGCCTGGAAGGCGCTGCGCGCGATGTCGACCGAGGGGCTGCTCGAGACGTCCGTCGCCGTGGCCGTCGCGGCCGGCGAGGTGCCCGCGGCGGTGCGCGAGGCCGCCGACGTCGAGGTGCCGGGCCCTCCGGGGGCCCTCCAGGTCCTGCGCTTCCTGGCTCAGTAGAGGCCCGCGGCGCGCAGCCGCCCGGCGCGGGCCGCCGCCAGCGCCGGCCACTCGGCCGTGTTCGCCACCTGGTCCGGGCGGGCCCCCGCCCGTCGCGCGACGAGGACGCCGAAGCGGATGTAGCCGAGGGCCTCGGCCGAGTGCGCGTCGGCGCCGATGGTCAGCCGCGCGCCGGCGGCGAGGGCGCGCCGGGCCATCTGCGAGTCGAGGTCGAGGCGTCGCGGCTGCCCGTTGATCTCGAGGAGCGTGCCCGTGCGGGCGGCGGCCTCCGCGAGGCGCCCGATGTCGACCGGTGCGGCGTCGCGGCGGCCGAGCATCCGCCCGGTGGGGTGGCCGATCGTGTCCACGAAGGGGCTCTCGACCGCGGCGAGGACCCGGCGCGTGATCCGCTCGGCGTCCTGGGTGAGGGCGGAGTGGATGCTGGCGGTGACCCAGTCGAAGCCGGCCAGCAGCTCGTCGTCGAAGTCGATCCGCCCGTCGGCGAGGATGTCGACCTCGGTGGCCTTCAGCACCGTGATGTCGCTGCGGCGCGCGTTCTCCTCGTCGATCTCCTCCCACTGCCGCCGCACCCGGTCGGCGTCGAGGCCGCCGGCCATCGCGAGGCTGCGCGAGTGGTCGCTGATGGCGAGGTAGCCGTAGCCGAGGGCCCGGGCGGCCTCCACCATCGCGGTCACGCCGAGGGTGCCGTCGCTCCAGGTCGTGTGGGAGTGCAGCTCTCCCCGGATGTCGGGGAGGGCGACCAGCGGTTCCAGCGGACCGCTCTGGGCGGCCTCGATCTCCCCGGCGTCCTCGCGCAGCTCGGGCGGGATCGGGGCCAGCCCGAGAGCCGCGTAGACGCCGTCCTCGTCGGCCATGGCCGCGGTCCCCTCCGGCCCCGCGATCCCGTGCTGGGACACCGACAGGCCGCGGCGCACCGCGAGCTCGCGCAGGCGGACGTTGTGGGCGGCCGAGCCGGTGGCGTGCTGGAGGAGGTTGCCGAACGACCCGGGCGGGCCGATCGCCAGCTCGATCCGCACGCCGACGTGGGTCGCGACCGCCATCGCGGCGTCGCCCCGCGAGAGCACCCGCTCCACGGCCGTGTTCGCCGCGAGCGCATCCTGCAGGGCGGCGGGCCGGTCGGTGGCGGCGACGATGTCGATGTCGTGCACCGACTCGCGGCCGCGTCGCAGGCTGCCGGCCACCTCCACCCGGGCGCCCGGCACGGCCGCCCGGAGGTCGGCCGCGATCTCCTCGGCGAGGGGCAGGGCGCGCCCGAGGGGGATCCGCTCGGCGTGGTCGGCGCCGCGGGCCGCGCGCTGGGCGAGCTGCTCGACGAGCCGGTCGCGGGTGGCCGGCCCGAAGCCGGAGACCTCACCGAGGCGCCCGTCGGCGACGGCCTGGGCGAGTTGCTCGACGTCGGTGACCCCGAGGTCGCGCCAGAGGGCGACGGCGCGCTTCGGCCCGATCCCCTCGAGCCCCGCGATCGCCGCGAGCCCCTCGGGCACGCGTTCGCGGATCGCGTCGAGGGCGGCGATCGTGCCGGTCTCGGTCAGCTCGGCGATCTTCGACTGGAGCGTGGCGCCGATGTCCGGCAGGTCGGTGGCGCGGCCGGCCACGGCCATCGCGGCCACCGAGGCCGGGGTCGAGCGCACCCGCGCCGCGGCGCGGCGGTAGGCGAGGACCCGATGGCGCACGGCGCCCTCGATCTCCAGCAGGTCGCCGAGCAGCGCGAACCGGTCGGCGATCTCCGCGTTGGTGGGCAGCTCCCCGGCCACGCAGGTGAGTCTAGGACCCCCGGGGCGCGCGCACCTCGGGGTCGAGGAGGTCCATCAGCTCCGGGGGGTAGCGGTCGCCGGACGGCGCGAGGCCGGGATCGTCGAGGCGCGCGAGGTCCTCGGGGTCGAGACGGAGCGCGGCGGCGGCGACGTTCGACGCCAGGTTCTCCCGGCGGCGGGTCCCCGGGATCGGGACCACGTCGTCCCCGCGCCCGAGCAGCCACGCCAGCGCCACCTGGGCGGCCGTCGCGCCGTGGCGGGTCGCGACCTCGGCGACCCGCTCGGCGATCGGCCGGTTGCGCGCGAGGTTGTCGCCCTGGAAGCGCGGCAGCCGCCGGCGCATGTCGTCCTCGTCGAGAGCCCCGCCCCCGGCGAGGGCGCCGGCGAGGAACCCCCGGCCGAGCGGGCTGAACGCGACCAGGGCGACCCCGAGCTCGCGCATCACCGGCAGCAGCAGGGCCTCGGGATCGCGGTTCCAGAGCGAGTACTCCGACTGGACGGCGGCGATCGGGTGCACCGCGTGGGCGCGGCGGAGCGTCGCCGGCCCGACCTCCGACAGGCCGATGTGGCCCACGAGGCCCTCGGCGACCAGCCCGGCCATCGCGCCGACCGACTCCTCGACCGGCACCCGGGGGTCCACCCGGTGGAGGTAGTAGAGGTCGATACGGTCCGCCCTCAGCCGCCGCAGCGACTCCTCGATGGCGCGGCGGATCCGCTCGGGCCGGGCATCGACCGCCAGGCCCTCGGGGGTCTGCACCAGGCCGGTCTTGGTGGCCAGGGTGACCCGGTCGCGCAGGCCCTCGAGGGCGCGCCCCACCAGCATCTCGTTGTGCCCGGCGGTGCCGTAGACGTCGGCGGTGTCGATCAGGCTGACGCCCAGGTCGACCGCGTGACGGATCGTGGCCACGCTCGACGCGTCGTCGCTGGGGCCGTAGTAGCCCTCGGACATGCCCATCGTGCCGAGCCCGAGCGCGGAGACGACGGGGCCGTGGCGGCCGATGCGACGACGGGGGAGCATCCCCCAAGGCTAGCCCCCGGCGCGCCGGGGACGTACCGCGGGCGATCAGGCCTCGACGGGCTCCCGGGCGGCGGCGCGGAGCGAGGCGATGATCTCGCGGGCGTCGTCGGGGCCGGTGGAGACGCGGCGCAGCCGGTCGGTGAGGGTGAGGGCCACGTTGACGTGGCCGCCCCGGTCGCCGAGCTCGGGGGCCTCGAGGACCACGCCGCTCTCGAGCAGGCGGGCGGCGAGGAGGAGTGCGATGCGCTCGTCAGCGGTCATGGACGCAAATCTCGGCCATCCCCGTGAACGAAGGGATGCGATCCGGTGAACAATCCGTAAAGGGAAACCCCCCGCCCGCGGTGAATCTTCAGTCAAGTTGCAGATGACCCGTGCCCGGGCCGCAGCCGCCGTCGCTGCTAGGGTCCCGGGGGTCCGTCGGGAGGTTGGAAGTGCAGGTTCTGGGCTCTCGTCGCGGGGGCCTGATCACCCTCGCGATCGCCGCCGTGGCCCTGATCGTGGCCGTGGCCTTCGCCGTCTGGCAGCTCGTCGAGCGGCCCACGGTGACCGCCGCCGTGCCGGCGCCCGGCAGCGCGGTCTCCGACCCCCGGCCCACCATCGCCTTCGAGGTGCCCGAGGGGGCCCGTCTCGGCGACCTGCGCGTGCGGGTGGACGGCCGTGACGCGACCGGTGCGGTGCGCGCCTCCGACGGCCGGCTGACCCTGGCGGCGCCCCGGAAGCTGGCCGACGGGCCCCACTCGGTGGACGTCAGCTTCAGCAGCAGCAACGTCTTCGCGCGGACGGTCTCGCGCAGCTGGGACTTCGACGTCGACACCGCCGCGCCGGCGCTCGCCGTGGCGGCCCCGGAGGGCGGCGGCCTGATCGCCCGGCGGTCGGTGAAGTTCCGCGGCACGGCCGAGGCCGGTGCCGCCGTCGCCGTGTCCTACGAGGGCGGCTCCCGTGAGGCGACGGCCGCCTCCGACGGCTCGTGGGAGCTCGTCGCCCGCCTGCCCGAGGGACGGGTCGCGACCACCGTCACGGGAACGGACGCGGCCGGCAACTCCGCCGCGCGCCGTCGCGTGGTGACCGTGGACACGACCGCCCCCGACCTCGCGCTCTCGGCGCCCGCCGCGGGCGAGCAGCTGACCGAGACCGACCAGCCGCTGGTCTACGGCAGCATCGCCTCCGACAGCCCCCGCAACCTGACGTTCACGGCCAAGGTCAACGGTCGCGCCGTGACCACCGCCAAGGGGCGCGACGCCACCTCGCCGGCCGAGCTCGAGGCCAGCTACGGCGAGGCGGCCGGCGGCGAGGCGAGCACCCTCGAGGTCGACGGCAAGCGGTTCGCGCTCGCCGTCGGGACCCTCCCGCAGGGCCGCAACCGCATCACCGTCGCCGTCCGTGACCGGGCGGGCAACGTCGCGCGCACCTCGACGGTGGTCAACGTCAACACCTCCGAGGAGTTCGGCGCCGTCGATCTCTCGGCCGGGGCCAAGGGCGCCGACGTCGTCTCGCTGCAGGAGCGCCTGCGCGAGGCGAAGGTCTACCCGAAGAAGGCGAAGCTGAGCGGAGTGCTCGACCCGGTGACGGTGAAGTCGGTCAGCCGGTACCAGAAGCGCTACGACCTGCCGCAGACCGGGGTCGTGGACGCGCGCACGCGCAGCGCGATGATCGGGCGCATCGTCGTGAACATCGGGCAGCGCAAGCTGCGCCTGATCCGCAACGGCCGCGTCTGGAAGACCTACAGCATCGCCGTCGGGGCGCCCGCGTACCCCACGCCCACCGGCGACTACGAGATCAACGACAAGCAGGTCGACCCGATCTGGTACCCGCCCGACTCCCCGTGGGCCGCCGAGCTCGACACGATCCCGGCCGGGCCGGGCAACCCGCTCGGCACGCGCTGGATCGGCACGACCGCGCCGGCGATCGGGATCCACGGCACCTACGCCGACTCCTCGATCGGCACCGCCGCCAGCCACGGCTGCATGCGGATGCACATCCCGGAGGTCGAGGAGCTCTTCGAGGAGGTCGCCATCGGCATGAAGGTGTCCATCCGCGCATGAGCGCCGGCGGGGTCCCGGTCGACCTGACCGACGCCGAGTGGGACGAGCGCATCCGGCCCGGCGGCCCGCCCGTGCTGGTCGACTTCTGGGCGCCCTGGTGCGCGCCCTGCGCCAAGATGGAGCCGACGATCCGCGATCTGGCCGCGCGCTACGCCGACCTCATGGTCGTCGCCCGCGTGGACGTCGACTCCGAACCGCGCGCTGCCGGCCGCCACGACGTCCTGACCCTCCCGACCGTCATCCTGTTCCGCGACGGCGAGCCGGTGGAGCGCCTCACCGGCGCCGTGAAGCCGAAGCGCCTCGAGGCGGCCGTCGCCGCCCACGTCCCCGAGCCCCGACCCTAGGATCCCGCGATGCCCGCCATCTACTTCCGCCTCGGCAACGTCCAGCCCTTCGCGAAGATGACCGCCGACCGCGTGGAGGAGGGGGTCACGATCGTGCGCGGGGACGGCAAGATCGTCGGCCTGCGGATCGACGACCCGAAGCTCGTCCTCGACCTGCCGGGGATCCTGGAGCGGGTGGACATCGACCCCGAGAAGGTCTGGTCGCGGCTGCGCGCCGACGACGACGTGATGCTCGGCGCACGCGCCGCCACCTGGGGCGGCGGCGGGGCCTGACCTAGCGGAGGACCGGCAGCCTCGGCAGGTCGGAGGTCAGCCAGCGGGTGCCCAGGGCCTTCAGGGTCCCGTCCTTGCGCAGGGCGGCGATCGCCCGGTTGACGGGCCCGCGCA
The DNA here is from genome assembly GCA_016463385.1 of Thermoleophilia bacterium. Lineage (GTDB taxonomy): Bacteria > Actinomycetota > Thermoleophilia > Miltoncostaeales > Miltoncostaeaceae > Miltoncostaea. The sequence goes on along the minus strand of JAEMRL010000089.1, from coordinate 2,244 downwards.
GCCGGTTGCCCTTGGCGAACACGGCGCCGTAGGTCTCGCCGGTGCGGATGACACCCGCGAAGGGCCCGTAGCGGGTCGGCACCTGCGAGCGCAGGTGCGCGAGGCCGGGGGCGTCGAACACGACGGCCTCGCACCGGCCGGTGGCGAGCCCGCGCGTGAGCACCACGGTGGAGGCCGGCAGCAGCACCGGCACCGTCGGGGCGATGGTGGTCGAGATCACGTCGGCGCCGGTGGAGCCCTTCTGCGCGCAGAGCCGGAGCCCGCGCAGTTCGGCGATGGTCGTGGGCCGCGCGGCCGTGGCGATGCTGAGCAGCACGCCCTGGTCGGCGGTGAGGTAGGGCACGCTGAAATCGACCGCGCCGCGGCGGGCGTCGGTGACCGAGACCTGGGCGAGCGCCAGGTCCCACGGCTTGGGCCCCGCCGCCAGCAGGTCGGCGAAGCGCGGCTCCTGCACGAAGGCGACGTCGACGCCGAGCCGGGTGGCGATGGCCTGGGCCAGATCGATCTCGTAGCCGCGGGCCGCGACGCCCTCGCGGCCCCGGACGGCGCCCACCTGGAAGCCGTCGCTCGGCATGTTGAGGGCCACCGTGAGGGTGCCGGGCTCGATCGTCGCCGGGGCGGCGCCCGCGGCGGCGGGCAGCGCCGCGAGTGCGGCGAGGGCGAGGGCGGCGAGGGCGCGGCGCGGGCTCACGATGTGGCCACCACGCGCACGGGGGTGCCGACCGAGAGGAAGTCGAAGAGCCACTTGGCGTCGAAGGAGGTCTGCCGGACGCAGCCGTGGGAGGCCGGAGCGACCGGGACGTCCGGGTACTCGTGGAAGGCGATCCCGCCGACGAAGTAGGCCGCGTAGGGCAGCCAGACCTGGAAGGGCACCGACCACGAGCGGGCCTCCTTGCGCGTCACCGCGTAGGACCCGGGGGGCGTCGGCGTGGCGGCCGCGCCCGAGGAGACGTGGATGACGCGCACGACGGCGTTGTTCTCGATCGCGAGCACTACCTGCCGGTCGAGCAGCAGTTCCACCCGGCGCCCCGGGCCGCCGGCCGTCACCGGTGCGGGTCGGGTCGCGGCGGCGAGCGCGGCCTGCGTCGCGGGTCCGGCGTCGCCGTCGCGTCCGAGACGCGCCCACTTCTGGAAGGCGATCACGCCGGCCGTGGTGCGCGGCCCCAGGCGCCCGTCGACCGCGTCCGCGGGGAGGAAGCCGAGATCGGCCAGCCTCTGCTGCAGGGCCGAGGTGCCGGTGGTGGCCGCGCCGGTGCTCGGCGCACTGGGGAGGGGCGTGGGACCCTTCGGCGTCCGCAGGCTCGCGCGGGTGAGCGGCACGCTGGCGTCGATGCCGGGGAAGACGCCGAGCACGGTGCCGCCGTTGATCAGGATGCGGGCGGAGGTGACGCCCTCCGCCGTGGCCGTGAACACGATCTGCGTCAGGCGCGCGTTGAGGCCCTCGGCGTTCAGGCCCTGCATGATCTTCGGCCCGAAGTCGACCGTGACGCGCTGCCCGGAGATGCGGATCGAGCGTGCTGCGGTGCCGCGGGGGACGTAGGTGCGGAAGCCGGCGCGCCGCTCTTCGGCCGTGGGGCCGCGCAGAAGGGCCCTGAGGGCGTCCTCGACGGTCGTGCCGGGCCGCTGCACCGCCACCAGCTGCTCGCCGCGGGGGAAGAAGACCTGGACCGCCGCGGACGCCGGCACGGCGGATGCGAGCAGGCCGAACATGGCACCGCAGACGATCACGGCGCGGAGGCGACGGGCGATCACGTCGGCGAGTCTGCCCTATCCAGCCGCAGAGCGAAAGGCTCTCCGTCGAGGACGGTCTCCTCGTGCAGGATCCCCGCGAACGGGGCGCCGTGGCTCACCGAGACGCTCGTCGCGAGCGTCTCCGCGGCGATCGCGGGGCGATGGGCGTCGATCGCCTCGCGGATCAGTCCCGAGCCGTCGAGATGGAGCAGGATCCTCTCCTCCACGCGCAGGCCGGCGGTGCGACGGGCCCCCTGCACCGCGTGCACGATCTCGCGGGCGAGCGCCTCGAGGCGCAGCTCGTGCGTGATCTCGGTGGCGAGCCCCACGGCGAGGGCCGCGTCCTGGCCCACGGCGTAGCCCTCCGAGGGCCGCGCCTCGCGCAGCAGGTCGTCCGAGCCGAGCGCGGCCGGCGTGCCGTCCACGACGATCTCCACCGTCCCCCCGGCGTCGAGCGCGCGCGCGGTCTCGGCGGCCGGGAGGGCGGCCACAGCGGCCGCGACGGCGGGCATG
>JAEMRL010000451.1 GCA_016463385.1 Thermoleophilia bacterium | reverse complement strand
CGCTCGGACATCTCGTACTCGTTCTCGAGCGTGATGGCGTCGAACGGGCAGGCGATCTCGCAGTAGCCGCAGAAGATGCAGCGCGCCATGTTGATCTCGTAGATGCGCGCGTAGCGCTCGCCCGACGACACGCGGTGCTCGGGCGTGTTCTCCTCGGCGACCACGCGGATGCAGTCGGCCGGGCAGGCGGCGACGCACAGGGAGCAGCCGACGCACTTCTCCAGGCCGTTCTCGTGCGTCCAGAGGCGGTGGCGCCCGCGGAAGCGCGGGAACACGGGGGTCTTGCGCTCCGGGTAGCCGATCGTCTCCGGCTTGCGGAGCATCTGCCGGAACGTGATCGCGAAGCCCTTGAGTGAGTCGTCGAGTCCCATGCGCGTCCTAGTTCGCGAATCCGAGGGCGACGACGATCGCCGTCACCACGAGGTTGAGCGTGGCCAGGGGCAGGAGCACCTTCCAGCCGAGCTTCATCAGGCGGTCGTACCGCAGGCGGGGCAGCGTGGCCCGCAGCCAGATGAAGAAGAACAGCATCACCGCGACCTTGAGGGCGAGCCACACGAAGCCGGGCAGGAACGGGCCCGAGAAGCCGCCGAGGAAGAGGGTCGCGCCGAGGGCCGAGATGATGATCATGTTGATGTACTCGGCCAGGAAGAACATGGCGAACTTCAGGCCGCCGTACTCGGTGTGGTACCCGGCGACCAGCTCGGACTCGGCCTCGGGCATGTCGAACGGGGCGCGGTTGGTCTCGGCCACCGCGGCGACCACGAAGATCGCGAACCCGAGCGGCTGGAACAGGACGTACCAGGCGGTGTCGGCCTGCGCGTGGACGATGTCCACCAGCGAGAGGCTCTGGGCCATCATCACCACGCCGATCACCGACAGGCCCATCGCCACCTCGTAGGAGACGAGCTGGGCCGCGGTGCGGGCCGCCCCGAGCAGGCTGTACTTGTTGCCGCTGGCCCAGCCGCCGAGGATCAGGCCGTAGAAGCCGAGCCCCGAGAGGGCGAACAGGAACAGCACGCCGATCTCGATGTCGGCGCCGACGCCCTCGACGTTGTAGCCGAAGATCTCGAAGCCGTCGCCCCAGGGGATCACGGCGATGGCCGCGACGGCGGCGAACACCGAGATCATCGGGGCGATCTGGAAGAGGAGCCGGTTGGCCCCCTTGGGGACGAAGTCCTCCTTGAAGATCAGCTTGACCACGTCGGCCAGGGGCTGGAGATAGCCGACCGGCCCCGCGCGGTTCGGGCCGTAGCGGGCCTGGAAGCGGCCGATGAGCTTGCGCTCCCACAGCAGCGTGTAGGCGAAGGCGGTGATGACCACGAAGACGACCAGCGCCGCCTTGATCACGACCACCAGGAAGCGCTCGTCCACTAGCCGGCCTCGATCTCGACGTTGACCGGACCGCGGTCGGCCGCCAGCAGGCGCTCGACGCCGGCGCCGGGGACGCCGGTCGTGACGAAGGCCGCGCCGGCGGGGTGATCATCGGCGAGGCGGGCCGTCAGGGTGCACTCGCCATGGGGGGAGCGCAGCCGCGCGCGCCCGCCGTCGGCGATGCCGAGGCGCTCGCCCTCCGACGGGTTCAGCACCAGCTCGGCCCCGGTCCGCACCGAGGCGAGCGCCTCGGAGCGGTGGGCGGCGGCGGTGCCGAAGATCCGCGTGGTGGTGACGAGGGGCAGCCCGGTGCCGGCGGCCTCGCGGGGCCCGTTGACCCCGTTCGGCGACACCGGGGTGACCGCCGCGACCGGGGCGCCGAGCACGCCGATGACGTCGTAGTCGAGGCCGGCGAGCGCAGGACGCGCCGCGGCGGCCGCGGCGAAGGCGCGCGCGGCGCTGCGGTGGGGCGGCGGGGCGCCGAGGCGGTGGCCGAGGGCGATCAGCAGCTCCCAGCCCGGGGCCGCGCCGGCCGGCGGGGTCGCGCCCGGGCGCAGGCGCTGGGCCCGCCCGGTCATCGACACGTAGACGCCGTCGGTCTCGTAGTGCGTCGCCGCCGGCAGCACCACCGTGGAGGCCTCGGTGAGCGCCGAGGCGAACGAGGCGATGGCCACCCGTGCGCGCACGCGCCCGAGCGCCCAGCCCCAGTCGGCGGCGCCGGGGCCGTCGAGGGGGTCGGCGTGGATGGTGAGGAGGGTGTCGA
>JAEMRL010000450.1 GCA_016463385.1 Thermoleophilia bacterium | reverse complement strand
GGACAGGGGGTCGAGGGCGCGCCGCGCGCGACCCGGGGCGGTGGGGTCGGGATCGAGACCGACCGACCACTCATGGAGCGCCTCGCCGGGGCGCCCGGCGGCGGGACACGGGCGCAGCCCCCACATGCCCGAGAGGGCTCCGCCGCCGCCCGTGTCGCCGTGCTGTTGCCGTACCTCCACGCCGGACCCCACCGCCTCGCGGACCGTCTCGTCGTGACGGCCGGTCCCGCGAGAGGTACCCGATCGCAGGGATCGGCAACGTGTGGTGGGCGCCCGGAACACCCGGCGCCCGGTCGCCGCGTCGTCAGGGGCGGAAGGACATGACCAGCCGGGAGGCCTCAGGAGCCGCCTCGATCACCACCGCGGTCGCGAGGGCGTCGAGTGCCGCGCCGGAGCCGGGCACGACGGAGGCCCGCCGCGCGCGGGCGGCGTCGCCGGGGCGGGGGAACGCGAATGCCACCTCCAGCGAACCCTCGGCCGCGGTGATGCGCACCCGCAGCAGCTCGTCGCCGGGGTCCCCCTCGCCGGCCCACGACAGGGCCACCGCCTCCGCTGCGACGCCGGCGTCGCCCAGCCGGTCGAGATCGAGCCCGCACTGGACGCCGACCGCGCGCACGGCGCGGATCAGGACGGGGACGAGGAACTCTCCCCGCGACAGCTCGAGCTCCACGGCCACACGGTCACGATAACCGCCGCCCCCTCAGACGGGGTCGTCGATCACCTCTCGCAGGCGGGCCAGTGCGCGCGTGATGAGACGCGACACGTGCATCTGCGAGATGCCGACGCGCTCGGCGATCTGCGACTGCAGCAGCCCCTCCTCGAAGCGCAGGTGGAGGATCACGCGCTCACGGGCGGGCAGCGTCCGGAGCGCGTCGCCGATCATCATCCGGTCCTCGGTCTCCCCGTAGCCCGCCTCGGCCTGCGGCAGGTCGCGCACGAGGTCGGGGTCGTCGAGCCACGGGGACCGGGAGAGCGAATCGGGCCGGAAGGCCGAGTTGGCGGCGAAGGCATCGAGCACCCGGTCGACCGTGAGCCCGCTGGCCTCGGCGATCTCCGGGACGGTGGGCGTGCGCCCCCGGTCGGATGAGATCCGCTCGACGAGCGCGGAGATGCGGACCGTGTCGTCCTTCACCTGCCGCGGCACCCTGACCGCCCAGGCCCGGTCGCGGAAGTAGCGCCGGATCTCGCCGAGGACCGTCGGCGCCGCGAAGGAGCGGAAGTCGGTGCCGCGGTTCTCGTCGAAACGGTCGGCGGCGTTGATGAGGCCGACCATGCCCACCTGGATCAGGTCGTCGAGCGGCTCGCCGCGGTCGTGGTACCGCCGGGCGAGCGCGCGGACGAAGTCCATGTTCTCGAGGATCAGCGCGTCGCGTGACGGCGCGCGCAGCGTCGTGTCGTTGGACATGGCGTGGCTCTCCCCCGGCGGGCACGGGATCAAACGACGGGGTTCCACGCGACCCTGCGACCTCGGCGCCCCACGGCCCCGTCGTACCGGCCGTGCGCCCCGGCGCGTCCCCGCCCGGGCCGGCGGGAAACCCGATCGGTCCCCGCTGGTTCCACATGACCGGCGACCCGGTGCGAGCCGTTTCCGCCACTCGGCTGAGGGCACCCCCTTGGCTCGCGACCGAAGTCGGAGTCGCCCCGGACACGATGGAGGAGGACACATGAAGGGTCTCGACGGTCTGACGATGGCGGTACTGATCGTGGGTGGACTGAACTGGCTGCTGGTCGGCGTCTTCGAGTGGGACCTGGTGGCGTGGATCTTCGGCGGGATGGAGTTCGGCGAGACGAACGTGGCCAGCCGGGTCGTCTACATCCTGGTGGGCGTGTGCGCGCTGTACTGGATCCCGCGCCTGCCCGCGCTCCTCAGCCAGGCCGGTCGCGGCCGTCACACGGCGGCCGAGGCGCGCTGAGGCCTCCGCGGCACGGGGCCGCGCGATGAACTCGCGCGGCCCCGCCGGGGTCGACCGTGACAGTGTTAAAGACAGAGCTACCCCAACCCGACGCTCGACTGAGGGCTAGCGGCGACTCGGACGCACGGCCACTGGCATGCCATGACCATGAGTTTGGTCGGTCAGTGGTCCGTCCATCAGCAAATCAAGTTACTATTATGACACTATTATACGCTATTATAT
>JAEMRL010000088.1 GCA_016463385.1 Thermoleophilia bacterium | reverse complement strand
ACACGCTCACCAGCGCACGTGGGCGCCGGAGGGCGCGGAGGCCCTGGTGCACGGCCGCCCAGCAGTCGGCCAGGGCGCGTGCGAGCCGCCCGCGCCGGTGGTCCGCGAGGCGCGGCGGTGGGGCGAACCGCGCGGCGGCGCACGTGAGGACCAGGCAGCCGGCCGCCGCCGCGACCGTGACCAGGCGCACGCCGTCAGGGGTCGGGAGGACGACGACCAGCGCGACGGCGACGCCCGCCCACGCCAGCGTCGAGACGAGGTGCTCGGCGGCGATCGAGCCGGCCACCTGCCCGACCGAGGCCTCGCCGCCACGCCGCGCGACCCTCCGCCGCGCGAGCACGACCTTCGCCACCTCGCCGACCCGACCCGGGAGGCCGCTGTTGACGAGGGCGCCGACCAGGAGGGGGCTCACCAGATCGAGCCGCCGCAGGCGCCCCTGCATCCCGTGGACGCCCGCGAGGAGGCCCCGCCATGTGACGGCCTTGGCCACCGCCGAGAGGGCGTTGGCGGCGCACGCAGCGAGCAGGTACGGCCACTGGCAGGCCACGAGGCGGTCGGCGACCGCCGACAGGTCGACGCGCCATGCGGCCAGGGCGATCAGGGCGACGACCACGAGCCCGGGCGCCGCGACGCCCACGATCCGGCGGGCCGTGCGGCCGGGAGGAGTGGCCCCCGGGGCGACGTGCGCCGGCCGGGGGTCCGCGGTCACCGGCGCGCCGTCGCCGGTTGCGGCTGCCCGTCCGGGGGCAGCGCCTCGAGAACCGCTGCGTGCGTGAGGGGCCGCCGGTCCTGGTCGAGCAACAGCTCGAGGAGGTCGCATCCGGAGCGCTCGAGGCGGCTGTGGCGGAGGTCGGCGGGGTGCAGGTCGAGCCGGACGACGGGAACGGCGGCCAGGACGCGGGCGGCGAGCGTCGCAGCCGCTGGTGAGAGCAGGCGCCGCACGGCCGTGGACGCTCCGAGCCCGACGCTCGGGAGCGCGCAGGAGCGGTCCTCGCAGCGCAGCGCGGTCCGGGTGGCCCACCAGCGCAGGCCGGCCGAGCGGCACGACGCGCCGGTCGCGGGCGGGTGGACGTACGAGGGGGAGATGAACCCGTCGGCCTCCAGGCCGGCGGCGCGCAGCTCGCGCGCGCCATCCTCGATCATCACCTCGATCGACCGCGCGTCACGCCCGCGCAGCTCGCATCCGTCGCGCCCGTCACGCGAGAGGTGGGAGTAGCCGTGCATCACGGCCTCGTCGCCGGCACGCCGCCGCGCACGCAGCCACTCGGCCCCGGGCCCGGCGCGCCACGATTCCCGGCCTCCGTACCGCGGCACCACGAGCAGGCTCACCGGCCCCTCGGTGATGTCCGCCACGAGCGCGCGCCACCGGGCGGTCTCGCCGAGCGTCGACGGGGCCACGTCGTGGAGCGCGATCACCAGGCCCTTCACGCCGCGGCCGCCAGGGTCGCGTAGACGTCCCACTCCCGCGCGAAGGTGCTCTCCCATGAGAGGTCGGCGAGGTCCGGATGCGGGCGGGGGTCCTCCAGCGCCCGGCGCACGCCCGCGGCGAGCGCGCGCGCGTCGTCCGGGGCCACGAGGACGGCCCCCCGGCCGCGGAGGAGCTCGGCCGTCCCCGCCGAGTCGGGGGCGACGACGCGGCAGCCGGCGGCGAGGGCCTCGAGCGGGCACAGCCCGAAGGGCTCGGTCGGGTTCGGATGCACGAAGCAGTCGGCGGTCGCCATCACGGTCGCGAGAGCGCGCCGGTCGGTCAGGTGCCCGAGGGGCACGATGCGGCGCTCGACCCCGAGGCGTCGCGCGGACCGCATCAGCGAGGGGAGTGCCGCGCCCGTGCCGGCGAGGGCGAGGATGCCGTCCTCGAGGGCCGCGAGCGCGGGGGGCAGCAGGTCGATCCGCTTCTCGCTCGACAGCCTGCCCGCATAGAGCAGGAGCGGCGTTCCCGGCGCGGCCAGCCGCTGGCGCAGCGCGGGGTCCGGGCGCGCGGCGCTGAAGAGCCCGAGGTCGACACCGAGGGGCGAGGTCAGCACCCTCACCCCCTCCGGCGCGTGGATCCGCGCGCGGGCCGCCTCGGAGGCCACGAGGATCGCCGCCGGTGCGGTCAGCGAGCGCCGCTGTACGCGGGCGAGCGCGGCGGCCGCCGGACGCCGCAGCGCGCCCGGCAGGCCGGCGGCGCCGAGGGCGAGGTCGGAGTGGCACAGCATCGCGACGCCGACTCCCCGCCGCGCGGCCCATCGGGCGACGGACCGGGGGAACGCGAGCGCGTCGTGCAGCACGATGATCGCCGGATCGAGCCGCTCCAGGGTCTCGAGCACGGGTGCGGCCCGGGGGGCCACCCGGTATCCCCACGCCCGGGCGGGCGAGAGCCCCCGGACGCGTTCGAAGCGGCTCCCCCCGACGATCTCCACGCCCGCGCGGGCGCCGGTGACGACGGCGGCGTGCTGCAGGCCGTGCCGCGCGGCCCACTCGGCCTTCGCGGTCAGGTAGGTGCGGATCCCGCCCGAGACCGGTGAGTACCACTGGGTCAGATCGACGACCCTCACGCCGTGGTCGTCCTCGCCGTGGTGCCGACGGGGGCCACTCCCGACGCGGGGGCGACCAGGTCGCGGTAGCCGGCGAGCAGTCCGGCGAAGACGTCGTCCCAGCTGGGGCGGGCCCGCGCCGCGGTGCGGGCGCGCAGGCCCATCGCGATCCGCATCGCGGTGTTGTCGTGGAGGACCGCGATCGCCGCGGCGAGCGCGACGGGATCGCCCGGGGGGCACAGCAGCCCGGTCTCGCCGTCGGCTACGAGCTCGGCGGCGCCCCCGCGTCCGATGACCACCGCCGGCAGCCCAGACGCCGCCGCCTCGGTCACCACCTGGCCGAAGGTCTCCGTCTCGGACGGCAGGCAGAAGAGGTCGGCCGACGCGTAGGCGCTCGCGAGCTCCTCGCCCTTCAGCACGCCCAGGAAGCGGTGGGGCGTCCCGGCCAGCGCGGCCTCGATCTCGGCGCGGCCGGGTCCGTCCCCCACCAGCGCCAGGTGCAGACCGGGCCGCGCCGCGGCGGCCCGCCGGAAGGAGTCGGCCAGCGCCAGCAGGCCCTTCTCCGCCGAGAGGCGCCCGACGTAGAGCACGACCGTCTCGGCCTCGGCTCCCCCGAGGCGGCGCCGCATGGTGCGGGTGCGGCGCTCCGGATCGAACAGGCGCGCGTCGGTTCCGCGCGTGAACGAGAAGATCCGCTCCGGGGCGATCCCGCCCGCGATCAGCGCGGCACCCGTCGCCCGCGTGGGCACGTACACCCGCTCGGCCTGGCCGTAGAACCAGCGGACCGCGCGGTCGGTGAGCTCGGCGGCCAGCCGGTCGCCCGTGAGCTCGAGCGCGTACTGCGCCAGCTCCGTGTGATGGCTGGCCACGAAGGGGATGCCGAGCGTGCGGGCGACGACGAGCGCGCTGATGCCCATGGGCCCGGGGGTGGCGGCGTGCACGACGCGCGCCCCGGATTCCTCGACCGCCTCGAGGAGATCGATGATCGACGGCACCCCGAGCGTCCAGTCCCGGTCGCCGTACGCGGGCACGGGGAACCGCGTCACGGCCCGCAGATCGCGGTGGCCGGGCACGTCGCGGCCATCGCCTCCGCACGTGAGCACGCGCATCCGCGCCTCGGGGTGGGCGGCGGCATATCCGGCGAGACGCCGCATGGTCCCGCCGACGCCGTTCAGCTCGGCGAAGGTGTCGGTCACCATCACCGCGGGGACGGCGGCCGGGGCCGACGTCGTGGGGCCGAAGAACTCGCCCTCGACGGCCTCGGCGAAGCGGACCTCACCACGCGCGTAGTTCGCCGCCAGGAGGTAGGGGAGCGCGAGCGCGCCCGCGCCGGCGAGAGCCTCCACCCGCCGTCCGAGGGTGGAGAGGCCGAGGTTGCGCGGGTCCAGGGCGCGGCGCACCAGCTCCTCGTGGAGCCAGCCGGTGGCGAGGCGCAGGCGGGCGTGGCTGCGCTCCCCGCCGCGCGTCGTGCGGCCGATGCGGCGGTAGCGCCGCACCAGCCGCCGGTCGGCCCGCAGGCGTGACATGACGTCCACGGCCATCTCCGACCCCCCGGCGCCCGCCGCGCCGCCGGGGGGTGGCGGCAGGCGGTGCTGGAGCAGGTCTCCGAGCAGGCCCCGGAGCGGCGCGGGGACCGCGACGGTGCCGCGCTCGAGGTAGCCCTTCGCCGCGAGCGAGCCGACCGAGTGGGCGAGGGTGCCCGAGCCCCCGTGTCCGCCTCCGGGCGCAACGCGCCCGCAGCGCAGGTGCTCGAGGAGCGCCTGGGGCGAGCGCGCCGGGGGCGTGACGGTCCAGGTGGAGGCGATGTCGAAGGCGCCGTGATCGTCACTGCCACCGGTCAGAGCGGGAGGCCCGTCGCCGCAGGGGGGCATGCCGTGCTTGTCGGCGAGGCGGGTCAGCAGGTCACGGCTCGCCGAGCCCGCGATGCGCACAGCGACCTCGTTGGTCGCGGCCGGCCGCGAGCCGTTGCGGCCCTCCCACAGGCGGAAGAGCAGCAGGCATCGCTCGATGTGGTCCGCTGTGAGCCGGTCGCCGACCCGGTGGAGCGGATGCGCCAGCGCGAAGGGGATCCGTGCCGCGTCCATGTAGTCGATGAGCTCGTACACGCTCGGGCGCAGCCGGTCCATGTCGGCCCAGCGCGCCTCGTCCACGCCCCACGCCAGGACGTGCACCGGCACCCGGTCCTCGGGGAAGCTGGTGGTGATCTCCACGCCGATCACGACGTCCGGGTGGTGCGCGATCTCGAGCGCACCCGAGATGGTGTTGTGGTCGGTGAGCGTCACCAGGTCCATCCCGCGGCGCTTCGCGGTCGCGTAGGCGTCGGCGGGTTCGGTGTAGGACTCGGGGAGCACGGCCCGGTTGAGGAACCAGCTGCCCGTGTCGGTCGAGGCCCGCGAATGCAGATGCAGGTCGACGCGGGTCTCGCGGGAGGGGATCGCCGTCAGCGAACGCACGTGGTGGGCTCCTTGGTCTCCCTGGGAGCTCGCGTCCGACGCGCGTCGCCCAGGGGCTTCACCGTCGGCGGCACCATCTCAGCGCCCCCGGGCCCTGGTGTTGCAGTGCCGTGGCCGCTCTGTGAACGGCCGCGGCAGACGACCGGGGTCGTGCGGGTGGCATCTCGTCCCACACGGCGCCGGCCGGTCGGCCCCGACCCCCCTGACGGGCTGCGCCCCCCGCCGGCCGCTGAGCGGGCGGCGGGGGGCGCCGGGCGACCTCAGGCGCCGGTGAGGCCCAGGATCAGCTCTGCGGCCTCGAGGGGTACGTCGAGCTGGGGGCAGTGTCCCACGTCCTCCAGCTCCACCCAGTCGGCGGTGGGGAGCATCAGGGTGCGGTAGCGCACCGCGGCAGCGGGCCAGGGCAGGAGCGCGTCCCGGGTGCCCCACACGATCCGCACCGGGCAGGCGATGGCCCCGGCGTCGAGCCGGTAGCCCTCGCGCAGCGCGTACTCGATCATCGGGCCCACCGCGCAGAGGCCGACGCCGAGCATCTGGTGCGCGATCAGCTCCGCCGGCATGTGGCGGGGATCCACGACGATCGACCGCGTCGCCTGCCGTCGGCCCTCCGGCGTCGCGGTGATGGCTGCGGCGTGGGGCGCGGCGGCGCGCGCCTGCGCCTGGAACGCCGTGAACCCGTCCAGCATCTGCCGGGCCCACGCCTCCTCGGGCATCCACCCGCCGGCCGGCGCGAACGCGGTCACCGAGCGGGCGCGACCCCGGGCGGCCAGTTGCAGCGCGACGTAGCCGCCCAGCGAGTTGCCCGCGATGTGGGCCGTGCCGAACCCGGCGGCGTCCATCGCGGCCTCGACCGCGTCGGGTAGGACCTCGCCCGTCACCTCGGGGGGCAGTGGCGGCCCGCCGGCGTGCCCGGGGAGGGTCGGTGCCAGGACGTCGTGGTGGCGCTCGAGCCGCGGCAGCACGAGATCCCAGGTGCGCCAGGTGTCGGTGAAGCCGTGCAGCAGGACCAGCGGCGGTCCGCTCCCGCCGCGGTGGGCGGCCGTGAACGTCGTGGTCACGCGGAGCAGGCTAGCCGCCGCCGCCGGCCTCCCAGATCGCGCGGACGGCCGCCAGGTCGGCGCCGATCGCGAAGGCGTCGCGCAGGCCGGTGATCTCGAAGACCCGCCGCAACCGGCGCCGGGGGCACACCAGGCCGAAGGGGACCGGCCCCGAGCGCGCGCACCGGTTGGCGAGGCTGAGCAGGGCGCTCAGGCCCGACGAGTCGATGAGGGTGACCTCGGACAGGTCGACCACCAGCGGCGTGGTGCCCGCCAGGGCGTCGAGCTCGCCGCGCAGGGCCGGCAGCGAGTAGATGTCGAACGAGCCCGCCAGCGAGGCGATCGCGACGCCGTCCACGCGCGACATGGACACCCTGGGGCCGGGGCCCGTCGGGGCCGGTCGGAGGGAGGTGGAGCTCACCGGGGGGTCTCCTGCGTCGTGGAGCGGAGCAGTCCGATCCTCGGACCGTGGCGCACGCCCGGCATGGGGGCGTCCTCGGCCCCGGGCTGCGGTCGACTACGTGTGCAGCGCGGCTCTCCGCGCGAGACCGGCACCGGCACCGGAGGGTGGTCGGAACCGATACCAAGGTATCGACAGCCATCCCAAGGTATTGGCGAATCCAATCCGGACGGTTAGCGCGCGCGTGACCCCCTCGGCCGCATAGTCATGCGCGATGCGAACCCTCTCGGCCCTCCCTGCGTCGGATCCGCTGTCCGGCGGCCCGGCGCCTGTCGCCCCGTCGATCGCCACGGCGGTCGCCCGCTTCATGGTGCTCAGCCTCGCGGCGGTGGTGCTGCTCGGCGGCCTGTCGGTGGTGCTCACCCGGCGGCTCGGCTCGGAGGAGGCGGTGCGGACCGCCGGGGACCTGGCGGCGCTCGTCGGGCGCACCACGATCGCGCCGATGCTGACGCCCGACCTGATGGCGGGGGAGCCCGAGGCGATCTCCCTTCTGGACCAGGTGGTGCGGACCCAGGTGCTGACCGGAGAGGTCGTGCGGGTGAAGCTGTGGACCGCGGACGGCGGCATCGTCTACGCCGACGAGCCCCGGCTGATCGGCAGGACGTTCCCGCTCGACCTCGCGGAGCGGGAGGCCCTTCGATCGGGAGAGGTCACCGGCGAGCTGAGCGAGCCGAGCGAGGACGAGAACACCTTCGAGCAGGGCCGGGGCCCGCTGCTCGAGACCTACGTGCCGCTGTCGTCGACGGCCGGCGAGCCCGTGCTCTTCGAGATGTACCAGCACTCGACGAGCGTCTTCACCGACCGCACCCGGCTGTGGACCACCTTCCTGCCGGTCGCGCTCGGGGCCGTGCTGCTGCTGTGGATCACCCAGGGGCCCCTCGCCTACGCGATGGCGCGGCGGTTGCGGGCAGGCCACCACGAGCGTGAGCGGCTGCTCGCGGCCGCGGCCGACGCCGCCCGCCTCGAGCGGCGGCGCGTCGCCTCCGACCTCCACGACGGCACCATCCAGCACCTCGCCGGAGTGGCCTACGAGCTCGATGCGAGCGCCCTCGACGTCGAGGAGTCGGGCGACGCCAGGCAGGCGCGCCGGACGCTCCAGGACGGGGCGGGCAACATCCGCAACGTCATCCGCCAGCTCCGGGCGCTGGTCGTGGAGATCACGCCCCCCGATCTGCGCGACTCGGGCCTGGCGGGGACGCTGACCGACGTGGTGGCCCCGCTGGCCATGCACGGCGTGCAGACCAACGTGGTCGTCCAGCCGGACGCCCGCGGCACCGCGCCCTCCGAGGCGCTGCTGTTCCGCGGGGCGCAGGAGGCGGTCCGCAACATCGTGCGCCATGCGCGCGCATCCAACGTGGAGGTCAGGTTGTCGAAGGAGGCCGGGATGCTGACGCTCTCCGTCACGGACGACGGCAGGGGGATCGCCGACGGCGATCTCGAGAAGGCCCGCGAGAACGGGCACGTGGGCCTCCGCCTGCTGGAGGAGACCGTGCGCGAGTACCGGGGCCGCATGGAGTTGACCACCCCCGAGCGCGGCGGCACCTCACTGACGATCGCGGTGCCGGCGTGATCGGCCTGCTGATCGTCGATGACCACGCCATCGTCCGGCAGGGGCTCGAACGGCTGCTCGGCGGCCGTCCCGGCATCGACGTGGTGGGCACCGCGGCCACCGGTGAGGAGGGGGTGGACGCCTGCATCCGCATGCGCCCCGACGTCGTGCTGATGGACCTCGAGATGCCGGGGGGCATCGACGGCATCGAGGCGACGCGTCGCATCCAGGCGGCGCGCCCGACGACGGCGGTGGTCATCCTCTCCTCGTTCTCGGACGGTCCCCGCATCCTCCGCGCGCTCGACGCCGGAGCGGTGGGGTACCTGTTGAAGGACGCCCCGGCGGACGAGCTCGAGCGCGGCATCCACTCGGCGGC
>JAEMRL010000087.1 GCA_016463385.1 Thermoleophilia bacterium | reverse complement strand
TCTGACGATCGACTGCTTCCTGCTCGGCGGCGAGCGCACGCTGATCCAGGATCCGGGGTTCGGACTGCGCCAGATCGTCGACATCGCCGCCCGGGCGCTCTCCCCCGCGATCAACGACCCGACCACCGCGGTGCAGGCGGTCGACCGGCTCACCAGCCTGGTGGCGGTACTGGCCCGGCGGCCGGACCCCACCGGCTTCTACACCGACGGCGACGGAGTGGTCCGCGTGAGCGCGCCGGAGCCGGGATTCGCCCGCCTGGCGGAGCTGGCCTACACCGAGATATCGCTGTTCGGCGCGGACTCACCCCAGGTGACGCGCCGCCTGCTGGCGGCCTACGACGTGCTGGAGGGCCTCACCGACGGGGCGCGCCGGGAGGCCGTCGATGCGATCCGGCGACGGACGCTCGCCGCCATGGACGCGGCGATGCCCGCGGCGTTCCGCGACATCGCGGCCCACCCCGACCGCCTCGGCTTCGGCTGACCCGGGATGGAGATCCCCGAGGGCCTCGACTCCCTCTTCGCCATCGTGCTCGTCTCGGCCCTCGCCCCGCTGATCGTCGGGCTGCTCCCCGGCCCGAGGATCCCGGAGGTGGTCCTCCTGCTGGTGCTCGGAATGGTGATCGGGCCGCACGTGCTGGACGTCGCCGAGAGCGGCTCGGCGATCGCGCTCATCGCGAACGTCGGTCTCGGGTTCCTGTTCTTCCTCGCCGGGTTCGAGCTCGACCTCGCGGTCCTCCGCGGCCCGGACGGCCGTGGCGCGGTCGCGGCGTGGACCATCGCGATGGTCGGCGCCCTGGCGGTGGTGGGCGCGCTCGCGGCGGCGGGGTTCGTGCGGGCCTTCCTGCCCGTCGCGATCGCCCTGACCACGACGGCCCTCGGCACGCTGCTCCCCATGCTGCGCGACTCGGGCGAGACGACGGGGCCCTTCGGCCGCGCGATACTCGCGAACGGGGCGATCGGCGAGTTCCTGCCCATCATCGCCATCTCGCTCTTCCTGGGAGCCCGCGGGGCCTGGCACTCGCTGGCGCTCCTGATCGGTTTCGGCGCCGTCGCCTTCCTGGTGTCGCGCGCGTCGCGCCATCTGAAGGGCCGGTCGATCGCCGCGCTGGTGCGGATGGGCTCGGAGACCTCCTCGCAGACGGCGGTGCGCGTCGCCGTGGTCCTGCTCGTCGCGCTGCTGCTGCTGGCCGGTGAGCTCGGGCTCGACGTGGTGCTCGGCGCGTTCGCGGCCGGGATCGTCCTGCGCATGACGCTCCCCGAGGGCGACAAGCCGCTCGAGCACAAGCTGGAGGGGCTCGCCTTCGGCTTCTTCGTGCCCGCCTTCTTCGTCGTCTCGGGGATGCGCGTCGATCTGCCCTCGATCCTCGACGACCCGGCCCGGATGTTCGTCTTCTTCGTGCTGATGGTCGCCCTCCGGGGCCTTCCGGTGCTCCTCGTGTTCCGGTCGCGGCTGCCCGGCCGCGACGCGCTGCGGCTCGGGCTGCTGTCCGCGACGGCCCTGCCCCTGATCGTCGCGATCACCGAGATCGGCCTCGCGACCGGCGAGATGCGAGACGAGAACGGCGCCGCGCTCGTCGGTGCGGGCCTGCTGACGGTGCTCGTCTGCCCCGTGGTCGCGAAGATCCTCGCCCGGCCCGGAGCCCATGCCCTACCGGCCGCGCCGGCGTAGCGGGCCGGTGATCCGCCCCGCCCCGGGGATCCGGGTCACCGCGCTCGTCATCGCGGCGCTCGCGCTCGTCCCGGTGGCCGGCGCCGCCCCGGACCGGACCCCCACCGGGAGCGGTGACCCGCCGTCCGACGGCGGGCGGCTGCGGCTCGCGGGGCTCCTCGGGGGCGACATCTCCCCGAAGTCGGTCGCCGCCTCGGGCACGGGCCTGGTCTTCGCCCAGAACATGATGTACCGGCACTCGGTGACCGTGTACGACGCGCGCCGGCTGCGCCTCCGCCGCACCATCCCGGATGCGGTGGACCTCGCGCGCCTCGGCCACCCCGGGCATCCGGGCGTCTCGCGCGGCGCTCCCGTGGAGGCGGCGTTCTCACCCGATGGCCTCCACGCCTTCGTGTCCAACTACTCGATGTACGGAGCGGGGTTCGGGCCGGAGGGCAGCGACGTCTGCTCACCGGCCTCCGGCTACGACCGCAGCTTCGTCTACCGGATCTCCCTGAGGACGCTCCGCGTCGACCGCGCGTACCGGGTGGGTCCGGTGCCGAAGGTCGTCGCGGTGACGCCCGACGGGCGCCACGTGCTGGTCAGCAACTGGTGCGGATACGACGTCAGCGTCATCTCCACCCGGCTCGGACGGCAGGTCCGTCGCATCCCGATCGGGCCCTATCCCCGCGGGATCGCCGTCTCGCCCACCAAGCAGGTGGCGTACGTCGCCCAGATGGGCGGGCGCGACATCGTCCGCATCGACCTTCGCGACTGGTCCACCCGGCGGATCGCGGTGGGGGCGGGGCCTCGCGCACTGGCGGTGGGCCCGCGGGGCCGGATGCTCTTCGCCACGCTGAACGCCGCGGGCAGGGTCGCCCGCCTCGACCTGCGCACCGGGCGCGTGGTGACCGTCCGGACAGGATCCGCCCCGCGGAGCCTCGCGATGGCGCCCGACGGCCGCTCCCTCTACGTCGTCAACTACGAGAGCGGCAGCGTGAGCAAGGTGCGCGCCTCGGACATGCGCGTGCTCCAGACGCTGCCCGCCTGCCAGCACCCGATCGGGATCACGCACGAGCCGGTCACCGACCGCGTGTGGGTCGCCTGCTACGGCGGGCAGATCCGCGTCTACGACGACCGCTGAGGCGGCCGGGGGGTCACCCCGCCGGCTGACGCGTGACGGCGACCTCAGCCGTCGCCGGCGGCGCCGCGGCCGCCCCGACGGTCACGACGCCGTCGTGCCCGCAGAGCACCGCCGCCACCTCCGCGACGATGTCGTCCTCGATCGCGAACGGATCGGGTGCGTCGAGTTCGTAGTCGAAGATCCGCGACCAGGTCGTCTCTCCCACCCCGGGGTCCACGACCCGCAGGGACACGCGCAGCGCGCCTCCCCGCGCCCGCACGCTGCCGGTCAGGAACTGCGCCGCCGCATGCTGCGCGGGAGGCGGGCCCCCGTCCGCGCCGGGTGGGAGAGGGCCGGCGACACGGCAGTCCGGGCAGCGCGAGAGCGCCGCCACGAGCGTCTCGGAGAACCCCTGGGCGAGATGGTCGTGTTCCCCGCCGGGCGTCAGGTTCGTCAGCGTGAGGACGGCGATGACGGTCGGCCTCGCCGCGGCGGGCAGGACGGTCAGGCGCGGCGCGTCGTTGGCCCTGAAGACGGGCGCGTAGCAACCGCGCGGCAGCTCGATCCGCAGCGGATCGGCGGCGCCGGGGCCCGCGTAGTAGCGCTCGAGCGCGGCGCGTACGCGCCGCGCCTGGACCCTCACGGACGGATCGACCCGGGGATCGAAGCGGGCACCGCGGCCGAGCGCCCCCATCGCGATCGTCCGCTCCTTGAGACGGTCTCCGCGGCCCGCCAGGACCTCGGCGACGGCGAAGGTCAGGAAGTCGGAGCTGCGCCGCGATGCGCGCACGGGGTCGCTGCGGAGCACGCGCTGGAGGGCCGCCTCGACCGCGGCCGGGGCGAATCCCCGGCCGGCCGGGGATTCCGGCGAGAGCATGTCGTGGATGGGTGGTGGCATCGCAGCCTCCGTACGGGCGGCCACCCAGGTGGACTCCGCGGCCACCCCGGCCCCGCTCCGCGCATCTGATTCCGTCTGGCGGACATCAGCGTAACCCGGGGCGAGGACCGGCGGCAGGGGATCGGGCGGACCCGGATCCCGACTCGGTTACGTGGGCGTAACGGTTACCCGAAACGTGACACTTCCGGCCGCCGTCCCCGTGGACCAGAGTGCGGCGACCCTCCGGCCCGCACGGCCGGCCGACCCTCGGAGGTTCTCCGTGTTCCGTTCGGGCAGCGCCAGCGCAGCGGACCCCACCGCGACCGCCAGGGGGCGCGGATGAGCACGACCGCCGCCGACACCGGCGCGGCCCGCTCGGTTGACGCCGTGAAGACCTATGGCTCCGGAGAGGCGGCGATCAACGCGCTGGCGGGCGTGACCGTCACGTTCCCGAAGGGCCGGTTCACGGCCATCATGGGGCCGTCGGGATCGGGCAAGAGCACCCTGATGCAGTGCGTCGCGGGGCTCGACCGGCTCACGTCCGGCTCGGCCTACATCGGCGAGACCGACATCTCGGGGCTCGACAAGACCGAGCTCACGCTGCTGCGCCGCGACCGGCTCGGCTTCATCTTCCAGCAGTACAACCTGGTGTCATCGCTGACCGCGCGCGAGAACATCGTGCTGCCCCTGACGCTCGCCGGCGAGGAGCCCGAGCCGAAGTGGTTCGACGAGGTGGTCGCCACGGTGGGGCTGGGCAACCGCCTCGACAACCTCCCCAGCCAGCTCTCGGGAGGTCAGCAGCAGCGCGTGGCGGTCGCCCGGGCGCTCGTGCCCCGCCCGGAGATCGTCTTCGCCGACGAGCCCACCGGCGCGCTCGACTCGCGCACCGGCATCGAGATCCTCACCTTCATGCGCCGGGCCGTCGATGAGGTGGGCCAGACGATCGTGATGGTGACCCACGATCCGCACGCGGCCTCCTACGCCGACAACGTGCTGTTCCTGGCCGACGGCCAGATCATCGACGAGATGCCCGAGCCGACCACCGACAAGGTGCTCGACCGCATGAAGCGCTTCGACGCGTAGGCGTCCGATGCTGAAGCTCGCCTGGCGCGGCGTGCGCCACAACCGCGGCCGCTACATCGCCACCCTGATCGCGATCCTCACCGGCGTCGCGTTCTTCACGGCCACCGGCTTCGTCTCGGACCGGGTCATCGACACCCTCGAGGGGGACGCCACCCGCGAGTACGGCGCGGTCGACCTGGCGGTCATCGTCGACGACACCGACGAGCAGGCGAGCGGCGCGACCGTCTCCACAGGTCACGCCGAACAGGCGCGCATCGCCGGGCCGGTCGCCGACCGCATCCTCGCCGTCGATGAGGTCGAGGCGGGCGCGGGCATCCTCACGGGTCGCGTGGCCTTCCTCGCCGCCGACGGGAGCACCTTCGGCGACAGCGCGACCGGCCGGCTGTGGGTGGAGGACGACGAGCTGAACCCCATCAGCCTGAGCGAGGGCCGCGCACCGGCCGCGGCGGGCGAGATCGCGGTCGACACCGGCCTGGCGGACGGCGAGGATCTGACGGTCGGCCAGACCGTGACGGTCCTGAGCCTCGCGGGGCAGGCCGAGGCGACGATCGTCGGCATCACCGAGTTCGGCAACTCGGACGCCCTCGACCAGGGGGGCACCGTCTCGATCCCGGCCGCGACCGCGTTCGACTGGCTGAGCAACGGCCAGGTCGAGTACGAGAGCCTCTATCTGCGCGGGCCGGGCGACCAGGCCGCGCTCGCCGCGGCCGTCGAGCCGCTCGTGCCGGACGGCTTCCGTGCCCAGACGGGCGATGACTTCCTCGCCGACAGGCGCGAGGAGACGGGGTCGATCGGCCGCGTGCTCAAGAACGCTCTCCAGGCCTTCTCGATTCTCGCGCTGCTGGTGGGCGCGTTCGTGATCTACAACACCTTCAGCGTCATCGTCGCCCAGCGCCTGCGCGAGATCGCCGTGCTGTCGGCCATCGGGGCCACCCCGAAGCAGATCCGGCGCTCGCTGCGCTGGGAGGGCGTCGTGGTGGGGCTCCTGGGCTCCCTGCTCGGCGTCGTCACCGGCATCGGCCTGGCCTTTCTCGTGATGGTCGTGCTGGAGGCCGTGGGCGTCGCCCTGCCGGGCGGGGGGATCGCCGTGAGGCCCGCGACGGTGGTCTCCGGCATCCTGATCGGCACGATCATCACGGTCGCCTCGGTCATGATCCCGGCGCGCCGCGCATCGCGGACGGAGCCGATCGAGGCCCTGCGCGACGCCGCCGTCGAGTCGACGCGCCCCTCGCGCGGCCGGATCATCGCCTCGGTGGCGCTCCTGGTGCTGGGGGTGCTCGGCCTGCTGTTCGGCGGCAACGCGTTCGTGGTCGGAATGGGCGCCTTCCTGCTGTTCGTCGGCGTGATCGTCGCCGGACCGTTGATCGCCATCGGCGGGACGCGCCTGATGCGGCCCCTCATGTCGCGGTTCGGCCTCGAGGGGCGCCTCGCGGTCGACAACACCGCACGCAATCCCAAGCGCACCGCGACGACGGCGAACGCGCTGCTGATCGGGGTCTTCCTCGTGACGCTCGTGACGGTCGCGGGCACCAGCGCCAAGGACTTCGCCGTCGGCGAGATCAAGAAGCTCGAGAGCGCCGACTACCTGATCCAGAGCGACGGCGGCTCGCTCGACGACGCCTTCGTGAGCGACCTCGAGTCGGTCGACGGCGTCCAGCAGGTGTCGAGCTTCCGCCAGGAGTCCGTGACGATCGACGGCACGGCCTCGCTGCTCTCGACCGTCGATGTCGCAGCGGTGCAGGAGATCGCCGACATCGACGTGACCGAGGGCTCGTTCGACGATCTGCGCCCGGGCACGATCGCCGTGACCGAGGACGCCGGGCGGGCGCTCGGCGACACGGTGACCGTCGCGAACAACACGGGCCGCTCCGAGCGGCTCACCGTGGTGGCGATCGTCAAGGACTCGATCGACTCCATCCTGGTCGGGAGCATCGTCGGCGTGGAGGACTTCGACACGCTCGTGGGCGACACGGCCCCGACGGTCGCCTTCATCGACGTCGAGAGCGGCGGCCAGTCGGACACGACCGACGCGATCGAGGAGAAGACGTCCCTGCGCCCGGACATCACGCTCACCGAGGGCAACGCCCTGGGGCGCCTGGTGGGCCAGATCTTCGACTTCGTGATCAATGCGGTGAACGGCCTGCTGATGATGAGCGTGATCATCGCGCTGATCGGGATCGTCAACACGCTCTCGCTCTCGATCCTCGAGCGGCGCAAGGAGCTCGGACTGCTGCGCGTGGTGGGTATGACCGACCGCAAGGTGCAGAGGATGGTGCGGCTGGAGTCGGTCCTGATCGCCGGCCTCGGCACCGTGACCGGGCTGATCGCCGGCACCTTCGTCGGATGGGCGCTGATCCGCACCATCGACCGCCTGTCGGAGGCCAGCATCGGGATCAGCATCCCGATCGGGCAGCTCGCGCTGATCCTGGTCGCCGGGGTCGTGCTCGGACTGCTGGCCGCCCTCATCCCGGCCCGCCGTTCGACGCGACTCGAAGTGCTGGACGCGATCAAGGCCACGTAGCCCGGCCGCGCTCCCGATCAGCCGCCGCGCGTCCCGCGGTCACTCGTAGATGACGACGTCCGGACGGGGGCTCAGGCGGAGGACCTGGCCGGGCGTCATGAGCCCGGTGTCCTCCTCGTAGAACAGCTTGAAGCCGGTGGCGAAGCCGTGGTCCCCGCGGGTGACCCGGCGGTAGGTGCCGGTCTTGGCGGAGGCCGTGCCGAAGCCGTCGGCGTTCAGCACGAAGTCGATGCCCCGGTGGGGCCGCAGGCGGGCGCGCCGCTCGATCATCCCGTCCTCGAACTGGTGCACCAGGAGGATCTTGTCGGGCAGGTTCCGCCTCTTCACCATCTGCGCCATCCACCCGGCGACGCGGTTGACCTCCTCGGCGTCCACCTGGCCGATCACCCGGCCCGGGACCTCGCCGGGCCTCATCCGCCACTCCGGGTCGAGCGCCAGCCCCTCGTCCGCGACGTGGCGGTACTTCGTCGCCCGGTTCGACTGGCTGTGCACGAAGCGCACCAACCCCCGGCCCTTCATCGCACCGAGCGCGGCGTCCACGATCCGCTCCTCGAACGCGACCACGGGCTGTCGCGAGGTGCTCTGGTTGCACGCCCGCATCAGGGCGTTCGCGGTCAGCGGGTACTCCGCGGGAGTCGTGCGCTCCTTCTCGATCAGGCATCCCAGGATGCGGGCCTCGGTGACGTCCAGGAGGGCGCCGGCGGGTGCTGTCGCGTCCGCCCCGTGCGATGTGGCCGTCGGCGCGTCGTGCGTGTCGCTCATGTTCCGCACGATAATGAGGTGTGGGCTTCAATCCTCAGCGAACGCACCGACGATCACCCTGGGACTACGTGTTCGTCGCGTCCGCGCTGGTGATCGCCGCGGGACTGCTCGTGTGGGCGGTCCTCGGCTGACGACGGGACCGGGAGCGTGATCGAGTACACGGCGACCGTCGAGTGCGACGTCCGTCGGATCCAGCCCTACGAGGCGCTGAAGGGGTACGTGTGCCCCGGCTGCAACCGCGACATCGCGCCGGGAACGGGCCACATCGTCGCGGTCCCGGTCGAGGCACCCGACATGCGACGGCACTGGCACACGGGGTGCTGGCGACGGCGACTCACACACCATCCTCGGCGCTGAGCAGACCCAGCGGCCGCCTCAGAGGGCCGACTCGATGACGCGGACC
>JAEMRL010000449.1 GCA_016463385.1 Thermoleophilia bacterium | reverse complement strand
TCTTCCCGGTGCTCGTCTAGCCCTCGGCGATCTCGAGGTCGGCGGCGAGGCCGAGGAACCGGCCGAGGTCGGCGGCCTCATCGCGCAGCCCCGCGATCGACCCAGGGGGGAGGCGCGCGAAGGGGCTCACCACGACGCGCAGGCGCCCGCGCGTGCGGATCGGCTTCCAGGTGGCGGCGACCCGGCCGCGGGCCAGGACGCTCGGGAGGATCCACGAGCCGGAGGTGAGCTTCCCCGCGTGCGCCGGGGGCACGAGCGGTGTGCGGTCGCGGTGGCCGAGCAGGTGGCCGTCGAAGGCCGGGAGCAGCCGGGTCGGCGTCGGGGCGTCCGCCGCCGCAGACGCGGCCGGCGCATCGGCGAGCGACCACGCGCGACGGGCGTCGGCGGCGGGGAGGCCGCTCCAGTACGCCAGGTCGCGCGCGTCGGCCGGTCCGTAGGCGCGGGAGAACCGGCGCGCGAGCTCGGCGAGCGCCGCGTCCCGCTCGGGGGCCCGGCCCGGTGCGATCCAGTCGTCGAGCCGGACGTAGGTCGGCTCCTCGTCGGGGCGGTCCGGCCCGCGGCAGGCGATGCCGCGCGCGGCCGCCAGCAGCACGACGTGCGCGGGCGCCTGCCCGGAGGGGTCGATCCGGAGCCCCCGCGCGATCAGCGCCTCCATCAGCTCCGCGCGCACCAGCGGCCCACGGTCGGCGAGGATCCCGGGCATCGCTTCGAGGATCCGCTCGCAGAGCGCGGCACCGAGCCCCAGCTGCGCCCGGCGGCGGGCGTCCCTCGCCTCGGTCACCGGTCCGGTGAGCGCGGTCATCCAGCGCACGTCCTCGGCGCACACCATGTGGAGGGTGCCGCGCATCGCCCAGGTGCGGACCACCGAGCGCTCGGCCGAGCACGCCTCCACCACGTCCTGCGCCGTCAGGCCCTCGCTGCGCGCTCGCACGCCGAGCCGCGACGACCGGGTGTCCTGGGCCTGGATCGCGAGGGCCGCCCGCACCGCGCCGTGGACGTCCCGCGCACGCTCCTCGCCGAGCCCCTGCGCCGACTGCCACGCGGCGGCGGGCGTCACCCGTCCAGCTGGCCGGCGGTGCAGGAGCGCGGGTCGCGGTCGTCGCGGAAGCGGACGAAGCGGGCGCCGTGGCGGATGCGCCCGTCGCTGACGTGGTCGTAGCTGACCTCGGCGACGAGCTCGGGGCGCAGCGCCACCCACTCCAGGTCGCGGCCGTCGCTCCAGCGGCTCGGGTCGCCGCTGCCCCGTTCTCCCGAGGCGTATGGGGCGAGCTCGGCCACCAGCTCGCGCTTGCGCGCCGCGGTGAAGCCGGCGCAGTGACCCACCGGGCGCAGGCCGTCGCCGTCGTAGAGTCCGAGGATCAGCGAGCCGACGGTGCCGGGGAGCTTCCCTGGTCGCCACCCCATCACCACGCAGTCGATGGTGCGGACCCTCTTGATCTTGACCATCCCCTGGCGCTCGCCGGGCCGGTACGGGTCGTCGAGCCGCTTGGCGATCACGCCCTCGGCGCCCGCCAGCCAGCCCGTCGCCCCGGCCGGGTCGCGGACGCACTCCACGGGCACGATGCCGGGGTCGAGCGCCTCGAGCCGGGAGCGCCGCTCGGAGAAGGGCAGATCGAGCAGGGAGTCGTCGCCGGCGGCGAGCAGGTCGAAGGCGCAGAAGGTGGCCGGGGTGCTCTCGGCGAGCAGCGCCACCCGCGAGGCGGCCGGGTGGATGCGCGCCTGCAGGCCGCCGAAGTCCTCGCCCCCGGCCCCGTCGGCGATCACGATCTCCCCGTCCAGGACGTAGCGCCCGGCGGGGAACGCGAGCTCGGGGAAGTAGCGGCCGAGCGGCTTGCCGCCGCGCGACTGGATGACGACGTCGGCGCCGTCCACGAAGACGATCGCGCGGAAGCCGTCGAGCTTGCGCTCGTAGGCCCAGCCGCCACCGGCCGGCACCTCGCGTGCGGTGCGCGCCAGCTGCGGCGGGATGGGCGGGGAGAGCGGGAGACTCACCCCGACGACCCTACCCCGGACGAGGGAACAACGTCCCGGTCACGCGGCCCACGGGTGGTGTTAGCATCGCCTTCGAATGCGCTCCCGCCTCCGATTCATCGTCGCGATCAGCCTGGCCGTCGTCCTCGGCGGATGGCTGGCCTACACGA
>JAEMRL010000086.1 GCA_016463385.1 Thermoleophilia bacterium | reverse complement strand
GCAGGACGCGGACGGACTCGGTGCCGTGTGGTCAGCGCGGGCGCGCGACGCGCCGCAGGCCCGGGAAGGCCGCGGAGATGTCGGGCGGGTGGCGCAGGCGCCACGCGCGCACCCATGTGACGTGCTGTGCGAGATCCGAGAGGGTGTCGGCCAGGCGGCTGGGCGCGGGCCCGGGTGGGCGGCCGGCCTCGGCCCCGGCGCGGGCCGCGAGCTCGCGCGTGCGCAGGCGGATCGCATCCGGCAGGTCGAACTCCTCGGCGATGATCTCGAACATCTTCTGCAGGTTCTGCTGCATGACCACGCGGTCGCCCGAGATCTGGCCGCGGACCCGGCCCATCACCGCGAGGGTGCCCGGCACGCGCACCGCGCGGGCGCCGCTGGCCACGATCCGGATCCAGAGCTCCCAGTCGTCGGTGCCGGCCAGCCGCGGCTCGAAGGCGCCGACCTGCTCCAGCACCGAGCGCCGCACGGTGGTTGCCGTGAAGGGGATGAAGCAGCTCTCGATCAGCTGGGCGAGGAACGCCTCGGTGTCGTCCGGGGGCGGCGCCAGGCGGCCGTGGGCGGCGAGCACCGTGCTCCGGTGGATCCGCCGGTGCTCGTGGTCCATCACGTACGAGTCGGTGTAGGCGAGGCCCACCGACTCGTCGGCCATCGTCTCGCGGACCGCCTCGAGGTAGGACGGCAGCTTCAGGTCGTCGGTGTCGAGGAAGGTCACGTACTCGCCGCGGGCGGCGGCGATCGCCCGATTGCGGGTGGTGTTCGCGCCGGCGTTGGCCTGGTGGTGCACCACCAGGCGCGGGTCCTCGACGGCCAGGCGGTCGATGATCTCACCGGTGGCGTCGCTCGAGCCGTCGTCGATGATGATCAGCTCGAAGTCGCCGAACGTCTGGGCCCGCGCCGAGTCGATCGCCATCTCGATCGTGCCGGCCGCGTTGTAGGCGGCCATGACGATGCTGAAGAGGGGCGCGCCGACCTCGGCCTGCGCCGTGACCGGCGCGCCCTCCTGCAGTCCGTCGTCCACCGCGCGCCGCCCTACTGGATCTGGGCTCGCAGCACGGTGTAGGCCTCGGCGTACTCCACGCCGATCTCGCTGCCGCGCAGGTAGGCGAGCGCGCGCACGTTCTCGATCGAGCGGATGTGCGGGGGCTCACGCAGCTGCGTGGGGTAGAGCCGCACGCCGTCCAGCTTCACGTCGATCACATCGCTGATGTCGATGTACATCTGCGGCCGGAAGGCCTGATCCGACCAGATGATCTTGGGGATCTCGTACGTGAGGATGTTGCGCGGGAAGAACTTCGCCGTGCCGGCGATCGGCCGGGCCGCGGCGAAGGCCGCCCGGTAGGTCGCCCGGTGGTCCTGGTCGAAGTCGTGGAAGTCCGGGAACAGCAGGATGTCCGGCTTGTAGCGGTTGTAGGCGTCCTCGAAGAAGTTGACCATCTCGCGCTGGCTCACCGTGTCGAGCTGCTCGATCAGGTCGCGGCCCTTGTAGAGGATCTCCCACTCGAAGCCGACGCGCTCGGCGACGGCCTCGATCTCGGCGATGCGCTCGTCGAGGTCGGTCTTGCCGTCGTGACCCCAGTGGACCAGCCCGTCGACCGCCATGAAGATGCAGTCGACCTTGGCCCCCGCCCGATGGGCGAGGGCCATGAGGCCACCGGCTCCGAGGACCTCGTCATCGGCGTGCGGCGCGATGACGAGGACCCTCTCGAACCGACTAAAGTCGAGCATTCATACCGCGCATGTCGGCGTGGCTGCGGTAGTAGGAGATCGTCTCGTCGATGAGCTCCTCGAGCGTGACCGTCGGCGCCCAGCCGAGCGACGCCGCGTTCTTGATCTCGGGCAGCTTCTCGAAGGACTCGGCCTCCTCGTACTGCGGACCGTAGATCGCGGTGGAGTCGGCGTAGATGATGTCCGACTCGCTGCCCGTCTTCTCCTTGATCCGCTCGGCGAGAGCGTAGATCTCGGTCTCGTTGTGCGGGTTGCCGACGTTGTAGACCTTCGGGTTGCGGAAGGCGGCGTCGTCGAGGTGGTCGGTCACGAACCGGCAGAGGTCGGTCACCGACAGGAAGGCGCGCTTCTGCAGGCCGCTCGCGAAGACGGTCAGCGGCCGGCCCTCGAGGGCCTGCTGCACGAAGGTCGGCATCACGAAGCCGCCGAAGCGCGACTGGCGCGGCCCGGCGACGTTGAACGGGCGGATGGTGGCCGAGCGCAGGCCGCGGTCCTTGGAGTTCATGCACATCGACTCGGCCGTGAGCTTGCCGAGGGCGTACTCGATCCGCGGGTTGAAGTACGGGGGAACGCGGATGTCGCCGTCCTCCTGGAGGAGGCCGCTCTTGCCGTAGATCTCCGCCGAGGAGAAGTTGACCATCGGGATGTCGGCGAGGATGCACTTCTCGATGACCATCGAGGTGGTGTTCACGATGGCCGGGCCGAGCTGGCCGGCGTACTGGAGGATCGACGCGGGGCCGACGTAGCTCGCGCAGTGGACGACCATGTCGAACCCGTCGAGCGAGCCCAGCTTGACCAGGTAGTCCTCGACGCTCTCGCCGACGAACTCGACCGAACCCGACGGGGCCTTGAGCTCCTCGGCCTCGACCACGCTCGACACGCAGGAATCGACGACGGTCACCTGGTCGCCGCGCTGGGCGAACGCCTCGGAGATGAACGACCCGACGAAGCCGAGTCCTCCCGTGACCATGATCCTGCGCCCTGTTGAGTCGCTCATATGTGCGCCCTCCGTCCGAATGTGTGGTGCCCGCTCGCGGTCCCGCGGAGGGCGTTGCCATCTGCTGGTGACCGTACGACGGCCCCGAGGGGGCTGGCACCCCCCGCGAGTGTAGGAACCCATAAACCGCCCGGTCAGTTCCCATCGGCAGGTCTGATGCCACTGCTTGAGCGGGATCTGAAAGCCGCCCCATCACCCCTCCGGGGGACGGGGCGGGCCCTGGGCGGCGGGTCCGCGAATTTATGAACTTTCTGCGAGGAGGGTACCGCCTCGGGCGGTGGTCGGTTAAGTTCCCGCGGTCCGCTCCGTCGGGACCGCTCGCCGTCCCGGTGCACGAATCAGCCGAATCGACGGTCCGCCGCCGCACACGCCGGTGACCGTGGGAGGAGATCCATGCGCCAGACCGCCTCCGGCACGATCCCCGCTCGACGCCTCGGACCGGTCCGGGGCGTCCTCGCGGGCGCGTGCCTCCTGGCGGCCCTGGCGGGAGCCCTCATCGGCGCTCCTCGCGCCATGGCCATCCCCTCGGCCGTCGTCCACTACGGCCCCTCGCTGCCGGCGGGGCTGGACCAGTACGCGGCGCCCGGCAACGTCATCGTGGTCACCGCCGAGCAGCGCAACCGCAATCCGGCGCGCATCCGGGCGTGGCGGGCCAGGGGCGCGAACGTGTTCGCGTACGTGAACCTGGTCGACTGGCGCAAGCCGCTCGACGGCATCGAAGAGACGCTCTACGGCGGCGCGTTCCCCTCCAGCTGGTACCTCGGGAACCTGTCCAACTATCCCGGTTATCGCCTCATGAACCTCGAGGACACCTCGCCGATCGCCACGTACAACGGCTTCACCGGGACGTGGGGTCAGTACGCCGCCCGCTGGATCCGCAACGAGGTGATCAAGGACGGCACCCTCTTCAACGGCGTCTTCCTCGACGTCTGGGGCGATCAGCTCTACAACGTCCCCGTCGGCGGGCCCGGGACGCGCTGGGATGCGGGAGTCGCCAAGTGGGGTCAGGAGATCAGGGCGCAGGTGGGCTCCGGAGTCTTCCTGATCGGGAACAACACCCAGAGTCACGCGACGGCAGCGCCGCTGAACGGTCGCATGTGGGAGAGCTTCGAGAGCCGGCGCTCCGGCTGGAATCACCTGACCGGCCTCGGCACGCACCCCGGCATCGTCTCGATGTTCCCCTGGCCCGAATGGCGCAAGCCGCAGCTCGACATCCTCTGGCGCAACCAGGCGAACCCGGACCAGGCCACGAAGGACATGCTGGTCGCGGCCGCGCAGCGCGTCACCGTGACGGGCACCGACGTCGCAGTGGGTGCGTCCGACCACCAGGGCGGTTTCCCGGCGCCCTTCGGCTCGGGCGGCATCGCCGCCCCCTCGCCGACCCTGCCTCCCGCGCCGCCACTGCCGGCCGTGCCGCGCACCGTCGCGGCCCCGCGCGCGGCCGCGGCCCCGAAGCCCGGCGTCCCGGCGGTGGTCGCCGGTGTCTCGGGCGTGGGCGCGACGACCACGGTCACCACGATCCCCGGGGCGGGCCCGCCGATCACGGGCAAGCGCCTGGTGCTGAGCTCCTTCGCCCGGGGCGACGTCGCGCCCTGGACCCGCCTGCGCAGCGCCGGCGCGACGGTGATCTCCAACGGCTCGGCCAGGGGCGGTCGCGTGGCGCTCGTCACCGCGCGCAAGCCGGGCGCCTTCGCGACGCTCAGCACGCTCGTCGCGCCCCACGCGGTCACCACCACGGTCGTGCGCGTGCGCGTGCCGAAGATCCAGCTGCCGGCCGGCGGCTCCCGCGCCCTGGTCGTGCTCGGGGCCGACGACGGCCTCAGCCGTCAGGTGGGCGTCGTCCGAGCCGCCTCCGGGGATCTGCGCTGGGCGAGCTGGACCCGCACCGCCTCGGGCGCCCGCACGGGCCTGGTGGTGAGCGACAAGGTGCTGCCGCTGTCCACCTGGGTCACCCTGCGTGCGACGACCGACTGGTCGGGCGCCGCCGCGCGCGACACCCTGCGGGTGGGCCGGCAGGTCGTTCTCCGGGTGCCCGCCGGGCGGCTGGCCGGGCGCCAGGTGAAGCGGGTGACGGTCGGCCTCGGCCGGGCCGGCACGAGCGCCGAGGCGGCCGCGGTGCTCGTGCGCTCGATCGCGGTGATCGCCCGCTAGCGCACGTCCGCGCATGACGTCCCCGCCGCGGAGCGACGCGGCGGGTAGCCTTGAGTGCCATGCCGCAGGTCCGATCGGTCAGCTCCGTCCAGCAGCGCCTCCGGCGCTCCAACCCCATGATCGCCACGATGCGGGCGTCGCTGGCCCGCACCGAGCGCGCCGACGCCGCGGGCCTGCGCCGCTACCAGGAGCGCCGCCTGCGGGCGATGGTGCGCTGGGCCGCCCGCCGCTCGCCCTTCTACCGGCGCTGGTTCGACGAGGCCGGCGTCGATCCGCGCTCGATCCGCACGCTCGAGGACCTCCCGCGGCTGCCGCTGATCGAGCGCCGCCACCTCGCCGAGACGCCGGAGGACTTCCTCGCCTACCCGAAGCGGCTGGTCTGGGCGGCCCACTCGAGCGGGACGAGCGGCGCCCCGATGACGGTCTACCGCACCGCCGGGTCGTCGATCTTCGAGATGGCGGCCCTCCAGCGCCAGTGGGGCTGGTTCGGGATCACCCCGGGGTCGGGCAGCGTCGAGCTGCGCGGATCGACCTTCGCCGGCAACGACCCCGAGGTCGTCGCCCTCCACAACCCGGGCGCCCACCGCCTGCTGATCTCCAGCTTCCGGCTCTCCCCCGAGTTCTTCCCGGCGATCTGGAGGGAGATCACCGCCTTCGGGCCGGCGACCGTCGAGGGGTGGCCGTCGAGCCTCGCGCTGCTCGCGGCCCTGATCCGCGACGCCGGCCGCACGCTGCCGGTGCGCGGGGTGATCACCTCGTCCGAGCTGATGAGCCCCGCCCAGATCGCGCTGATGCGCGCGGTCTACGTCGGGCCGATCATCGACCACTACGGCCAGACCGAGCGCGTCGTCATGGCGGGCGGCTGCGAGGCCGGCGGGTACCACCTGTTCTCCGACTACGGGATCATGGAGCTCCTGCCGGTGCCGGGCACCGGCGACGAGCACGAGATCGTCGGGACCCCGCTGCACAACTGGGGCTTCCCCCTGCTCCGCTACCGCACCGGCGACCGTGTCGGGACGCCGGCGACCGAGCCCTGCCCGTGCGGGCGCGCCTTCCCGTCGTTCGGATTGATCGGGGGGCGCACCGAGGACCTCGTGCGGGCGGCCGACGGGCGTCCCGTGCCGCTGGCCAGCACGATCATCGACGACCTCACCGGCCTCAAGGAGGTGCAGTTCGTCCAGCACCGCCCGGGGGTGTTCGAGGTGCGGATGGTCCCGGGCGCCGGCTACGACCGGGCGGCCGTGGAGGCCCTGGCGCGCGAGAACCTGCTGCTGATGGCCGGCCCCGGCAACGATGTGACCTTCACCGAGATGGACGCGCTGCCGCGCTCGGGGAGCGGCAAGCTGAAGATGATCCTCGTGCTCGATCCGGGCGAGCTGCCCGATCAGCGCGAGAGCGCCTCCTCGTAGGCCTCCAGCAGGCGGGTGCGGGACGTGGCCCACGACAGCGAGTCCTCGACCCGCGCGCGGCCCACGCGGCCCATCTCCTCGCGGCGCGCCGGGTCGTCGAGCAGTTCGGCGACAAGCCGGGCGAACTCGCGCTCGTCGTTGGGCGTGGCGTAGACGGCCGCCTCGCCCGCCGACACCCGCGCCTCCCGGAGGTCGAAGGAGACCACCGGGCGGCTCATCGCCATGTACTCGACGATCTTGTTCATCGTCGAGACGTCGTTGAGCGGGTTCTTCGGGTCGGGCGCCAGGCAGACGTCGGCCGTCGACAGGTACGAGTGGACGGTGGCGTCCGGCACGCGCCCGGTGAACTCCACCACGTCCTGGAGGCCGAGCTCGTGCGACAGGGCGACCAGGTCGTCGAAGGCGTCACCCGACCCGATGAAGGTGGTGTGGACGTCGGTGCGCCCGAGGTCGTCGCGCAGGTGGGCGATGGCGCGCAGCGCGTAGTCGACCCCGTCCTGCGGGCCCATCACCCCGAGGTAGCAGGCCAGGAACCTCTTTCCGCGGCGCAGCTCGGGCTCGGCCGGGACGCGGGCGAACCGCTCCAGGTCGGGCGCGCTGCGGACCACGTGAACGCTCCCGGGCGCCATCTTCCCGCGCCGGATCGCCACCTCGCGGTAGCTCTCGTTGGTGGAGATCACCGTGTCGGCGCACATGAACGTGAGGCGCTCGAGGATCACCGAGGCGGTGCGCAGCGGGCCGCGCCCCCCGAAGCGCGACTCGAACAGCTCCGGGACCAGGTCGTGGTGGTCGAAGATGAACTTCGCGCCGCGCAGCTTGAAGGGCAGCGCCACCAGGAAGAGCAGGTCGGGCGGATTGCAGGCGTGCACCACGTCGAAGCGGCCGCCCTTGGAGAGCTTCCGGGCGAGGCGGAACGAGTGCCAGAGCGCCGTGCCGTACTCGCGTACGTAACCCGCCGGGCCTCCGGTGGCGGCTTCCAGCGGGTAGCGGTGGATGTGCACGCCCTCGATCTCCGCGTGCGCCTCCGTGTCGCGCTTGGTGCCGCGCGGGCAGATGACGGTGACGTCGTAGCCGGCCTCCGTGAGGGCGCGGCTCTCCTGCCACACCCTCCTGTCGAAGGGCACGGAGAGGTTCTCCACGAGGATCAGGACGCGCGGCACGTGGGACCTCCTACCAGGCGATGCCGGAATAGGAGTCGAGCGGCTCCAGGGTGTCCGACCCGGCGAACCGCACGAGGTCGACGATCGACTTGCCCTCGACGCGGCCGAGCGCCTCGAGAACCTCCGGCGGCGAGGCTCCGACGACGAGTGTCTCGCCGTGGGCGGAGACGGCCTCGGCCGACGACCCGAGCAGCCGCTCGAGGTGGGGGATGTGGGCGGCGACGTAGGCGCGGTTGGCGCCCTGAAGGCGCGAGAGCGCCACGTGGCCGTCGTAGATCAGGATGTCGTAGCCCCGGCCCACCAGGCGCTCGGCGAGCTCCACCAGGGGGCTCTCGCGCAGGTCGTCCGTGCCGGGCTTGAAGGAGAGGCCGAAGAGCCCGACACGGCGGTTGCCGGCGGCCTCGACCATCCGGAACGCCCGCTCGACGACCCGCTCGTTGGAGGGCAGGACGTTGGCCAGGATCGGCACGTCGACGTCGTTGTGCCGGGCGGCGTGCAGGATCGCGCGCAGGTCCTTCGGCAGGCAGGAGCCGCCGAAGGCGTAGCCGGGCTTGAGGTACGCCGGGGAGATGTTCAGCTTGGTGTCCGAGCGGAAGATGTCCATCACCGCGTGGCTGTCGACGCCGAGGGCGCGGCAGACGGCCCCGATCTCGTTGGCGAAGCCCACCTTCAGCGCGTGGAAGCCGTTGTCGGCGTACTTGGTCATCTCGGCGACGCGGATCGGCACCCGGTAGACCGGACCCGGCAGGCCCTCGTAGAGCGCGGCCACCGCGTCCCCGCTGGAGGCGTCGATCTCGCCGATCACCGTCTTGGGCGGGTCGTAGAAGTCGCGCACCGAGGATCCCTCGCGCAGGAACTCGGGGTTCACGGCCACGCCGAAGTCGGCGCCGGCGGTGAGGCCGGAGGCGCGCTCGAGGAGGGGGACGACCCGCTCCTCGCAGGTCCCCGGCAGCATCGTCGAGCGGAGGATCACGGTGTAGCGGCGCCCGCCGAGCGCGGCGATCGCCTCGCCGATCTCCTCGGCGACCCGCTC
>JAEMRL010000448.1 GCA_016463385.1 Thermoleophilia bacterium | reverse complement strand
GAGGGCGGGACCACCTTCCACTTCGTGACGGACGGCGTCGCGTCGGCGGTCGCGCAGGCGCGTGAGGCCGCGGGCGACCGGGACGTCGCGGTCCACGGCGGAGCGGACACGATCAAGCAGACGCTCCGCGCCGGGTTGCTCGACGAGATCTGGATCCACCTGGCGCCGCGGATCCTGGGCGGCGGAGCGCGGCTGCTCGACGAGGTGGGCGATGCGCGCTTCGAGCTCGTCCGCGCGGTCGACGCGCCCGGCGTCACCCACATGAAGTACCGCGTGCTGAGGTAGGCCCCGCTGAGCGCGCCCGGCAGGATTCGAACCTGCGACCGGCGGATTAGAAGTCCGCTGCTCTATCCAGCTGAGCTACGGGCGCTCGTCGCGGGACGGTAGCGGACGCCGCGGCGGCCCCGGGCTCAGGCTGGAGCCGGCACCAGCACGCGGAGACAGCGAGGGCGGCTGCGGAAGCGCACCTCGCCCGAGACCTCGCGGACCTCGCCGTCGTGGGCCAGGTGGGCCGGTTGGTCGAGGCGAACGGTCACCTCGGAGCGCAGGGTCTGCGTGAGCCAGCGCGAGCCGCCGTGGGGTGAGGTGAGGATCGCCCAGAGCGCCGACGTCCTCGGCAGGCGGCCCTCGCCCGACAGCACGCGCACATCGAGGCACCCCTCCTGCAGCGACTCGCGTGCCGTCAGGCCCGCGCCGGTGTAGGAGTTGTTGCCCGCGAAGACCAGGTAGACGCGCCGGCGCTCGCCGTCGATCTCCACCCCGAGGGGCTCGGCCGTGCGCAGCGTGCGGGCCGCCGCGATGAGCAGCGCGAGGCGCTTGGGCAGGCGGTGCTCCATCGCCTCGCGCCGGCGCACGAGGTCCCCGTAGACGCCGAGGGAGGCGTTGTTGACGAAGCCGATGCCGGCGGCCTCCCCCATGTCGACCTCGGCGGTCCGGCCGGCGGCGAGGGCCTCCTGCGCGTCCTCCGGCGTGCGGAGGCCGAGGTCGCGGGCGAAGTGGTTGAGCGTGCCGCCGGGCACGACCCAGAGCACGCGGTCGCGCTCGCAGGCGACCTGCGCGGCGCAGCCGACCGACCCGTCTCCCCCCGCCACGCCGATCACGGCCACCTCATCGGCCAGCGCGCCGAGCACCTCGACCAGGTCCTCCCCCTCGGCGAGCTCGCGGACGCGCACCCCGTCGGGGTCGACGCCGTCGGCGCTCCCGCCCCCGGGGTTGACCACGAGCCCCGCCGGCCCGAGGCCGGGCGACTCGGTGACCCCGTCCAGTTCGACGATCCGCGCGTCCGACACGTGCCGCCGCCGGGCGGCGAGCGCCCCGGCGGCCGCGAGCGCGGCGAGGCCCGAACCCAGGAGGGCGCGGCGGGATCGGGGGGCGGAGCGGGACAGGTCACGCACCATACGGACCCGCAACGACAGCGGCCCCCGACCTTCTCGCGAAGGTCGGGGGCCGCGGACCAGCCGTACGAGGGAGTGCTAGCCCAGGTACTTCGTGGTGTCGATGTTGTGCTCCTCGAGGAGCTTCTTGAACGTCTCGGTCATCTCCTCGGGGTAGTCCGGGAGACCGCCCTGGGCGAGGACCTGCTCCGCGCGCGCCTTGATGTTGGGGCCGAAGTCCCAGTCATCGTCGTTCATGAGGCGGGTGACCTCCTTGGCGGGCCAGGAGACCACGCCGGGGTCGCGCGAGAACTTGGCGGCGAGGGCGTCGATCTCCTCGACACGGCCGGAGGTCGGGGCCTGCTCCTGGAGCATGCCGGCGGCCTTGAGGGCCTCGTCCACAGCCGGGTCGTTCTCGAACGGCACACCGTACGCGCCGTTGTGGAAGAGCTTGTTGTACTTGAGGCGGGGGCGCTGGCCACCGGCCTTGGCGTCCTCGAGCGGGTATCCGAAGGCGTGCGCCCACGTGAACTTCAGGTTCGGCGTCAGGCCGAAGGCCTTCTCGACGCCGCCCGGCTTACGGCCGAAGGCGATGAGGATGCTGCCGATGTCGAGCGCCGAGGCGGCGAGCGTCGCGGCGCCGGCGGCCTGACCCGTCTCGAAGCGCAGGAGGTTCTCCGTGCGCTCGGTCGGGAAGCTCATCAGACGCGGCACCGTCTGCGTCATCGTGAACTCGTAGTTCCAGCCGTGGTACTTGGTCAGCGCGCCCGACAGCGACAGGGTC
>JAEMRL010000085.1 GCA_016463385.1 Thermoleophilia bacterium | reverse complement strand
GGAGCGCGCCGGCCGCGGGTGGCCGCGCGGGTGGTGCTCGAGGCACCGGACCTGGCCGGAGCGCAGCTCGCGGCCCAGGCGGCGCTCGAGGAGAGGCGCTCGGATGAGTCGCGCTGGTCGCTGGGGGTGCTGAGGCCGCTCACCCCGATGGCGCCCGGCACCCACCGCTACCGGGCGACGTTCGCGCTCTGGGAGGCCGGTGAGGACCGCTTCGTGCGGCGTGACGTCCACGAGCTGGAGGTGTGGGCCGCCGACGCCCAGAGCGCGCGACGCCTCGCCCAGCAGGAGATCCGCATGGTGGGCGGCTACGAGCCGGCCTGGCGGATCCGCCAGGTGGCACGCATCGACGGAGGCCGCGGACGGGGCCCGGCGGCGATCGGCTCGTGAGCGACACCCCCGTGCGCCGGCCGCTGATCACCGGTGATGGGCGCATCGCGACCGAGGAGTGGTTCCCGATCGCCTCGCGCCTGGACGGAACACCGCTCGGCGAGGTCGCCGCGGCCGGGATCGACGACGTCGACCGGGCCGTGTGCGCCGCCGACGCCGCCTGGCCGGCATGGGCGGCGCTCCCCCCCTCCGAGCGCGCACGGGCCCTGTCGGCCTACGCGGCGCTGGTCGACTCCGAGCAGGCGAGGATCGCCGAGCTGGTGCACCGGGAGATGGGCAAGCCCCTCTCCGAGGCCCAGGCGGAGGTGGCGCGCGCGGCCGAGGTGATCCACCATTTCGCCGCAGAGGCCGAGCGGATGTGGGTCCAGCAGATGCCCGGGCCGACGCTCGGCACCGGCAGCTGGGTGCGGCCCGCGCCGGTCGGGGTGGTGGCGGCCATCACGCCCTGGAACTTCCCGGTGGCCCTGGTGATCTGGAAGCTGGCCCCGGCGCTGGCCGCGGGCTGCGCCGTGGTGATCAAGCCGGCGATCGAGGCGCCCCTGGCGGCATGGGCGCTCTGCGACATCGCCGAGCGCGCCGGCCTGCCGGCGGGCCTGGTCAGCTGCCTGACCGGCGACGGTCCCCTGATCGGCGAGGCGCTCTCCACCCATCCGCGCGTCGCCAAGGTGGCCTTCACCGGCTCGCGCCGGGTCGCCGAGCAGATCGCCGGCTGGGCCTCCCCGCGCCTGAAGGCGCTCTCGCTCGAGCTCGGCGGTCATGGGGCGCTGGTGGTGCTGCCCGACGCCGACCTCGACGTCGCTGCCGAGGTCGCGGTGATGCAGGGCTACGTCAACTCCGGCCAGGCCTGCTACGCCGTCAACCGTGTGCTCGTGCCACCGTCCCTCGCCGGCGATCTGCTCGAGCGCATGCGTGCGCGCATCGCCGGTATCACGCTCGGCCCGATGGCGACCGAGCGCGGCCTGGCCCGCCATCACATGCTCATCGAGGACGCCCACTCCCACGGGGCGCGGGTCGAGGGCGGCGAGGAACTCGTCCCCGGACGCCTCTCCCCCGCTCTGGTCACCGGCGCCGGGCCCGGTGTGCGGCTGGTCGACGAGGAACCCTTCACGCCCATCGTGGCCGTCCTGGAGATGGACGACACGGCCGCCGCGATCGCCGAGGCGAACCGGCCCGACTACGGGCTGGTGAACTACGTCTGCGGACGCGACATGCGGGGTGCGCTCGAGACCGCCCAGGCCCTCAGGTCGGGCACCGTCGCGATCAACGGCTGGCGCGTGGTGGTGCCCTATGCCCCCTATGCCGGCTGGCGCGGATCGGGGGTCGGCTGCGAGCTCGGACGCCAAGGCCTCGAGGCCTTCGTCCACTGGCAGCACCTGCGCGTGCTCGCCTAGCCCCCTCCGGCGCGGTGCACCCGGCGGGCCCACACCATCTGCTCGACCTTGGGCCGGGCCCCGGCGAAGCCGCTGTCGCCGACCCCGCCCACCACCAGGTGGGCGTCCTGGTAGAGCGGGCCCTCATCGACCAGCACGCGCGCGGCGCGCAGCCCCGCCACCACCGCCTCCCCCGGGCCGAAGACCGCAGCGCCGAGGGCGTAGGGGCTGTCGTTGGCGAGCGCCAGGGCCTCGTCGGCGTCATCGACCACCACCAGGCCACGCAGCGGAGCGAAGCTCTCCTCGCGCCAGAGCGCCACACCGAGCGCGGAGCGGGGCAGCACCACGACCGTCGGGGTGAAGTGGGCCTCGCGCTCGCCGTCGCCCACCAGCAGCCGCCCGCCCGCGGCGAGCGCCTCGGCGAGCGCGGCACGGGCACGGGCACGGGCCGGGCCCTCGGCAAGCGGTCCGATGTCGGTGCGCTCGTCGTCGGGATCGCCCACCACCAGGGCGGAGACGGCTGCCGCCAGGCGTGGGGCGAAGTCCTCCCAGACCGCCCGCGCGACGATCATCCGCTTGGCCGACATGCACAGCTGCCCCGCGTTGGCGAAGCCCCCGAGCGCGGCTGCCGCGGCCGCGGCGTCCAGGTCGGCGCCCGGCAGGACGATCATGGCGTCGTTGCCCGAGCCCTCGGGGATGTAGGGGCGCAGAGGGGCGCCGGCGGCGTATGCCCGCCCCAGACCGGCGAGGTGGCGCTTGCAGGTCGCGCTCGAGGCGTGGGCGACCACCAGCCCGACACCGGGATCCCAGACCAGGGGCTCGGCCTCCGGGCCACCCAGGTCGGCCACCACCACCGCGTCGCCGGGCCAGGCGCCGCGCAGGGCCTCGAGCACCAGCCCGGTGGTGCGGCGCACGCGCGAGGAGGGCCGACAGACGACCGCGTTGCCCGCCACCAGCGCCGAGGCGGCGACGAGGGTCGGCACCCACACCGGCGAGTTGGCCGCGTGCCAGCCGAGCACCACCCCGTAGGGGGCCCACTCGAGGAGGGTCGACCCCGAGGTCGCGGGCACCGGAACGGGCCGGATCGCGGCGGCGAGATCGGGCAGGGCGTCCAGCAGGCCGAGCGCCGACTGCATCTCGCGGCGGGCGAAGCGGCGCGGCTGGCCGGCCTCGGCGACCGCGGCGTCGACCACCGCGCCTGCGACGCGCTCGAGCGCCGAACGCATGGCCGCGCAGCGCGCCAGGCGCTCGTCGAGGTCGATCGCCGCCACATGGGGCTGGGCGGCCGCCGCGGCGCGGACGAGGTCCGAGGACGGGATGAGGGCCACGACGGGCCAGGTTAGCGAGGCCGGCGTGCTCCCTGCGGGGGTGCTCGTCTGCGGCGGCCCGGAGGTGATCACACGCCACTTCGCCCTGCTGTGCGCGCTGCAACCGGTGAGGGTGGAGGCCGACGGGATGGTGTGCGCGCCGCGCAGTGCCCCGGAGGCGGCCGGGCCCGCGCTCGCCGCCTGCCCCCTACCCTGGCGCGCCCTCTCAGAGGTTCCGGCCTGGCCGGATCCGCCCGCGGCGATGGTGGCCGGCTGGTACCGGCGCAGCCCCGCCCACGCAGCCGCACCCGAGGGCGTGCGCGAGCTGATCCAGACGCCCGGCGAGGGTTTCGGGCCCGCCGATCACGCGACGACGGCCATGTGCCTGGAACAGCTCGAGCATCTGCCGGCCGCCGACGCGGTCGATGTGGGGTGCGGCTCGGGCCTGCTCTGCCAGGCATGGGTCGCACTCGGGAGGGGACGGGTGCTCGCCTGCGATCTCGACGGCCGGGCCGTCGACCAGACGGCCCGGAGCCTGGCGGCGGCCGGGCGCGAGGACCGGGTGACCATGAGGCGGGGGCCGGTCGCCGCCCTCCGGGCCGAGGAGCTCGGCGGGCGCGTGCTCCTGGCCAACGTCCCCCTGCCGGCGCACGAATCGCTGCTGTCGCGGATCGGCCGCCCGCCGCGGGCGGTCGTGCTCTCGGGCCTGCGCCCCGGCCAGGCAGCGGCGGTGGTGGTGGCCTATCGCGCGCTCGGGCTGGAGATCGTCGCCGAGGACGAGCGCGGCGGCTTTCGTGCCGTGAGCATGGTGGCTGCGTGAGCCGGGTCTGGCGGATCTGGTCGGTGCTCGTCCTGTTCGCGCTCGGGACGAGCCTGATCACACCGCTGATCCCGATCTACCAGGACGCCCTCTCGTTCAGCGACACCGTGGCGACCCTCTTCCTCGGCTGCTACGTCGCCGCGCTCGTACCCTCGATGCTGACCCTCGGCCAGGTCTCGGACCGGATCGGGCGCAAGCGCGTGCTGCTCGGCGCACTCGCCACCCTCGCGCTCGCGCAGGCACTCCTGGTCACCGGACCCGACCTGACCGGGCTGCTGATCGCGCGCGCCATCCAGGGCTTCGCCACCGGCGCGTTCTTCGGCACCTGCACAGCCTTCATCGTCGACGCGGCACCGCTCGGCCGGCGCGGGTTCGTGGCGGTGCTGGCCTCGGTCTCGGTGCGCCTCGGACTCGGGCTCGGGCCGGGGGTGGGCGGCGTCATCGCCCAGTACGCCGACGACCCGCTGCGACTGCCCTTCGAGCTCCACCTGGTCGCCCTCGCGATCGCGGCGGTGATCGTGGTGACCCTGCCAGAGACCGTGACCGTCCGCAGCCGCCGGCCACTGACGCTCCGGCTCGAGGTCCCCGAGGCCGAGCGGGCCGTGTTCTGGCGCGTGCTGGTGCCCTCGGGGGCGCTCTTCTCACTCTTCGACGGCACCGCACTGTCGCTGATCCCGGTCTTCCTGGTGCGTGATCTGGGCGTCGACAACTACGCGGTGGTGGGTGCCGCCGGGTTCCTCGTGCTGGTGTCGGGTGCGGTCAGCCAGTTGATGCTGCCGCGCATCACCCCGCACCGGGCGATCGGATGGGGGCTGGCAGCGGCATCGCTCGCGTCCCTCGGGGTGGTGGCCTCCGCGCCCGCCGGATCGGCGCCCCTCGCGCTGATCGCGGTCGCGGGCACCGGGGCGGCTGCGGGGCTGGTGTTCAAGGGCGGCCTCGATCTCTGCACCCAGATCGCGCCGGTACAGGACCGGGGAAAGCTGATGTCGTCCTACTACGTGGCCTGCTACCTGGGCGGGTTCTCGGTGCCACTACTGGTGATCGGCATCCTCTCGGACGCGATCGGCCTCACCGGAGCGCTCGCCTGCCTGTCGGCCGCGGGCGCCCTCGGCGCGGCGTGGACCTGGGTCGTCGGGCTGCGCTCGCTCTCGGGCCTGCTGCCGCCGGTCTCCGGCGCCACCGTGCCGCCGACCGGCGCCGAGTAGACTCGCCGCCCGATGGCCCCCCAGGCGTCCGATCCCGATGCCCTCGCGGCCGCCTTCCTCGCCGCCGAGCGAGCGGTGGTGCTCACCGGCCTGCGTCTCGGCGGCCCTGAGAGCCTGGACCTGACCCACGCCCACGGAGAGTGGGCCCAACGGGCGAGCCTCGAGGCGTTCCTCACCGAGCCCACCCGCTTCTGGGAGTACTTC
Source organism: Thermoleophilia bacterium (assembly GCA_016463385.1). Lineage (GTDB taxonomy): Bacteria > Actinomycetota > Thermoleophilia > Miltoncostaeales > Miltoncostaeaceae > Miltoncostaea. The sequence goes on along the minus strand of JAEMRL010000085.1, from coordinate 3,235 downwards.
TACCCCACCGCTCTCAGCATCGCGGCACGCACCCCGACGCCCGCCCACGAAGCCATCGCGCGCCTGGAGCGGGCCGGTGTGGTCTCGTCGCTGATCACCCAGTCGGTCGACCGGCTGCACTCGCGCGCGGGCAGCACGGACCCGGTCGAGGTCTACGGCACGGTCCTCGTGATGCGCTGCGAGCGCTGCGGCGAGCGGTACGGCCTGCCCGAGGTCGGTGCGTTGATCGAGGGCGCCGACGACGGGGTCCCCCGGTGCACGACCGCCGGCTGTGAGTACCCGCTGAGGCCGCAGGGGACCCTGTGGGGCGAGGCCCTGCCACGCCCGGCCGTCGAGCGGGCCTGGGAGTTGGCGGCCGAGGCAGACGCGTTCTTCGTGCTCGACTCGGACCTGCGTACGGCGCCGATCTCCCTGCTGCCCTCGGTGCCGCTCACGCGCGGCGCGCCACTGGTGCTGATCGGAGAGACGCCGACCCAGTACGACCGCTATGCCCACATTGTCGTGCGCTCGTCGAGCGCCGAGATCATCACCGCGGTGGCGGACCGGATCGCGCCGGGCCCCTGAGGCCCGGCGCGCGGTGCGCTCAGGTGGCCGGAGCGGACTCCGCGTCGACCACGAACTTCTGCGAGTAGTAGATGTCGCCCTCGTGCCCGAGCTTCATCCGGCGCAGGGTGGCCTTCACCCGGGTGCCGACCTCGATGTCCTCGGGCGCCACACCGACGACGGGCGCCGGCATCAGCACGCCCTCGTCCATGGTGATGTGCCCGACGACGTAGGGCTCCTGGCCGAGGAAGTCGCGGGGCGGGTAGTAGACCACCGTGTAGTTGGTCAGCTCGCCCGTCCCGGCCAGCTCCTGCTCGACCATGTCGGCGCCACCGCAGGCGTAGCAGTGGTGGTGCTCCCACCAGGGGCTGAGCACCTCGCAGGAGGTGCAGCGCATCGCATAGAGGCGCAGCTTCGGCGGGCCGAGTCGCGAGAACTCGATCGCGGAGACCGTCATCGGCTCAACCCTCCAGGCGCTGGTAGACGTGGATCGCGCCGACGGCCCCCGGACCGCCGCGGCAGGCCGAGATGCCGATCGAGGCGTTCGGGCGCTGCATGTCCTTGGGGGCGGTACCCCGCAACTGCTCGACGATGTCGACCGCCTGGGTCGAGCCCGTCGCCCCGAGCGGGTGGCCCTTGCAGAGCAGGCCGCCCGACAGGTTGACGCCGACCTTGCCGTCGATCCAGGTCGAGCCGTCGGCGGCACCCTTCCAGCCCTCGCCCTGGGGGGCGAAGCCGAGCGACTCGATGCCGAGCGGCTCCTGGATGGCGAACGAGTTGTAGATCTCGGCGACGTCGATGTCGTCGGCCGTGATCCCGGCCATGTCGTAGGCCCGCTGCGCCGGACGGGCCAGGAGCTCGTAGGCGTCGCCGAGGGTGTCGGTGGCCGCGTACCAGGTGCCGGTCGCCATCTGGGTGGCCGTGACGTAGACCTGCGGCTTGTCGGGCTGATCGCGCAGGATCTCCTCGCGGCAGAGCACCAACGCCGAGGAGGCGTCGGTCATGGGGCACACCTCGTAGAGCTTCAGCGGATCGGCCACCTTGGCCGAGCGCATGACCTCCTCGACGGTGCACTCGAAGCGCAGGTGCGCATAGGGGTTGCGCGCGCCGTAGTGGTGGTTCTTGACCGAGGTGTGGGCCAGGTCCTCCTCGGTGAGGCCGTAGACCTGCATGTACTTGCGGGCCGTCAGCGCCACCCCCGAGGGGAAGGTCAGGCCCGAGAAGTACTCCTCCTTGGAGTCGGCGGCCTGGGCGATGATCGAGGTCCCCTCGACGGTCGCCAGGTCGTTCATCTTCTCGGCCCCGAGGACCATCACCGTGTCGTAGAGGCCCGAGAGGATCGCGACGCAGCCCAGATGCAGGGCCCAGGCGCCGGTGCCGCAGGCGGCCTCGACGCGCACCGCCCCGGCCGGGACCACCCCGAGGTGGTGGGCCGACATCAGGCCGGTCGAGTTCTCGTAGTTGAAGCCGACCGACCCCACGTTGCCGACGTACAGGGCCTGGATGTCCGAGGGCTCGACGCCGGCGTCGGCCATGGCCGCGCGGCCCGACTCGACGACCAGGTCCCGGAGCGACTTCTCGTGCTGGATCTTGTGCGGGGTCTTTCCGATCCCGAGGACGCCGACGCGCATCACGCCTCCCTTAGTGGGGTTCGGCCTGGCGGCCACGGGTCCAACGGTAGTACGTGCTGAGATCGATCGCCTCGCCGGCGATCTGCTCGGCGGCGCCCGTTCCGTGCGGCGCAGCGGTGACCTCGATGTCCTGCGCGATCGCCTCACCGCCACCGTAACCGAGCGCGATCAGGTGCTCGCCCGGCTGGGCGCGATCGAGGCCGAGCGCCAGCGCCACCCCGACCGATGCCGCGCCGAGGTTGCCGATCTCGCCGACGAAGCTGGTGTGCTCGAGCTGATCGGCTCCGACACCCGCCTTGCCCAGCCCCCGCAGGGTCTGGGGGTGCGGCTGGCTGGCGCACACCGAGGCGTAGTCGGCGGTCGCCCGCTCGGTCGCCGTCGCGAGACCCGCGAGGGCCTGCTTGGTGGTCGAGCCATAGGCGTCGAAGAGGACCTCGAGCCGGTAGCGGGCCTCGGCCTCGGTGCCCAGGCGCCACACGTCGTAGACCTCACGGCTGGCGCGCGCCGTGGTGCCGAGGCGCGCGAAGCCGCCCGAGGCGCCCACCAGGAACGCGGCCGCAGCACCGGCGGAGAGCATGTCGCAGACACGCTCGTCGATGCTGACCAGGTGGTCGGAGACCACGACCAGCACCGGCGGGTCGCCCTCGCCGGCCAGGGAGCCGGCGATCTCCAGCGCATCGAGCAGCGCGCCGGGGTGGCCGCCGACATCGAGCGGGACGGCGTCGTCCAGCCCGAGGGTGCGTGCCAGGGTTGCCGACAGCTTGCGCAGCCCGAAGGGCGGCGACTGGCTGACGGTGATGACCGTGCCGGGCGCCGGGGCGCCGGCGAGGGCCCCGACGGCGGCCTCATAGGCCATCGTCAGGGTGTCCTCGTCGAGGGCCGGGGTGCACAGCGACTTCGAGCGGGGCCTGCCCGGGCGCCCATAGAAGGACTGGATGTCCTTCAGAGGGGCCCGGTAGCGGGGCAGGTAGGCCCCGTACCGGATGATCTCTGACACGCCGGTTATCGCTTGATCGTGATGCCGGCGGCCTCACGGTCGAAGGTGTCGGGCGTGATGCCCT
>JAEMRL010000447.1 GCA_016463385.1 Thermoleophilia bacterium | reverse complement strand
GCGGGCGCACCATGTCGATGTCGCCGGCGCGCGTGGCGAGCATCCCGAGGCGGTCGCCGCGGCGGCGCATCACGACGCCGACGCCCGCCAGCACGTCGCGGGCGAGGTCGATCTTGGTCTGGGAGCGGGTGCCGAAGTGCATCGACGGCGAGCAGTCGACGAGCGCCCACGCCGTCAGGACCGGCTCGATCTCGGGCACCCGCACCATCGGCTCGCCGACGCGCGCGCTCAGGGGCCAGTCGACCCAGCGCACGTCGTCCCCGTCCTCGTAGGAGCGGGTGAGCGAGGGCTCGCCGCCGGGACCGGGCCGCCGTCCGCGGCGCTCGCCCTGGAGCAGCCCGTCGAGGCGCCGGCCGATCCGCAGCTCGACGCGCCGCAGCAGCGCCTCCGGGCTGGAGGCCGTGCGGGCGGGCGCCGTGCCCGGGGCCGGGCTAGCCGACGGAGCGGCCACTGCCCAGCTCGACGTCGGGCTGCGGGATGGCGTCGATGATCGCGTCGAGCACCTGGTCGGGGCGCACGTCGGCGGCGAGCGCCTCGTAGGAGAGCACGATGCGGTGGCGCAGCACGTCGTGGAAGAGGCTGTGGACGTCCTCGGGCATGACGTAGGTGCGCCCGCGGATGACCGCGAGGGCCCGGCCGCCGCGGATCAGGGCCAGCGAGGCGCGCGGGGAGCCGCCCATGTCGAGGTAGGGCTCCAGGTTCTGCAGGCCCTCCGAGCCCGGGTTGCGCGTGGCGTTGACCAGGCGCACGGCGTAGGCGCGCACGCGGTGATCGACGAAGACCGAGTCGGCGGCCTCCTGCAGCTCGCGGATCTGCGCGGGGTCGAGGAGCTGCCGCGGCTGGGGCGGATCGGAGGCCATGCGGCGCACGATCTCCTCCTCGTCGGCCATCGAGGGGTAGCCGACGATCAGCTTCATGGCGAAGCGGTCGACCTGGGCCTCGGGCAGCGGGTAGACGCCCTCGCTCTCGATCGGGTTCTGCGTGGCGAGCACGAAGAAGGGCCGCGGCACCGGGTGGCTCTCGCCGGCGATCGTCGCGTGGCCCTCGGCCATCACCTCGAGCAGCGCCGACTGCACCTTGGCGGGGGCGCGGTTGATCTCGTCGGCCAGGACGAAGTTGGCGAAGACCGGGCCGAGCCGGGTGCTGAACCCGCCGTCGCGGTCGAGCACCTGGCCGCCGACCACGTCCGACGGAACGAGGTCCGGCGTGAACTGGATGCGGCTGAAGTGGCCGCCGCACACGCGGGCGACCGTCTCGAGCGTCAGGGTCTTGGCGAGCCCGGGGACGCCCTCGAGGAGCACGTGGCCGCGGGAGAGCAGCGCCACGAGCACGCGGTCGAGCAGCTTGTCCTGCCCCACGACGACGCGGCGCATCTCGTAGAGGACGGCCTCCATCCGCTCGCGGGGGGTCGCGCCCGAGGTGGGCACGAGGGTCGGCTCGGAGCCGTGGCTCCCGTGATCGCGGTCCATGTGTCTGGCGTCCTGGGTCGTGGGTTCGCGGTGGCTCAGGGGGCGCTCTCGACCATCGCGCGCACCCGCGAGGCGGGGACGGCGAAGCCGATGCCGACGTTGCCGGAGATGGGGCCGAAGATCGAGGTGGGGATGCCGACCAGGCGTCCGCGGAGGTCGAAGAGGCCGCCCCCGGAGTTGCCGGGGTTGATCGGGGCGTCGATCTGGATCATCGGAACGCCCTCGGGGTTGGTCCGCCCGACCGCGCTGACGATGCCGGCCGTGACGGTGTTCTGGAGGCCGAACGGGCTCCCGATCGCGAAGACCTGGTCGCCCTGGCGCAGGCCCGCGTCGGGCTCGTCGGCGAGCTCGGCGCCGCGGCCGACCTCGCCCTGCGGCTCGAGGATCGCCAGGTCCTGGCGCTCGTCGCTGTTGACGATCGTGGCCGGCACGCGCAGGCCGCTCGCCGTGACCAGCGTGACCGAGCCGGCGTTCTCGATGACGTGGTAGTTCGTCACCACCAGGCCCGACGGGCTCAGGATGACGCCGCTGCCCTGGCTGCCGGCATCGGTCTGCACCTCGACCACGGTGGGCGCCACGCGGGCGACCGCGTCCGTGAGGGCCGGCTCGGCGACCGGGGACGGCGTGACGGTGTTCGTCACCCGGGGCGTCTCGGTCGCCGCGGTGGTGGGGGCCGGGTCGTCGTCGAAGACCCGCGCCGAGACAC
>JAEMRL010000446.1 GCA_016463385.1 Thermoleophilia bacterium | reverse complement strand
GACCAGATGATCGCCCTGTTCGCCGATGGGATCGGCGAACAGGGCGATCATCTGGTCGGCCAGCCCGCGCGCCGCGGTCAGCCACCGCGGGTCGGCGGTCGCGTCGTAGAGGCGCAGCAGCCCGTGGCAGAGGTCGGCGTGGTCGTCGAGCTGGCCGAGGTGCGCGGCCCCGGCGGAGGTGTGCACGCGGCGCAGGCGGCCGTCCACGACGAGGGCGCCCAGCACGAAGGCGGCGGCGGTCCCAGCGGCCTCCACGTAGTCGGGCCGGCCGAGCAGGACGCCGGCGTCGGCGAAGGCGGCGATCGCGAGGCCGTTCCAGGCCGCCACCACCTTGTCGTCGCGCGCGGGCGCGGGCCGCTTCGAGCGCGCGGCGTAGAGGATCTCCCGGGCCTGCGCGATCAGCTGCGGGGCCTCGGAGCCGACCTGCGCGACCACGTCGTCCATGGCGACGGCGACGTGCAGGATCGTCGCCCCCTCGAAGTTGCCCTCCGGGCGCACCCCGTACCGCAGGGTCACGGCCCGCGCCTGCTCGGGGCTGAGCAGCGCCGCGAGCTCCTGCGGGGTCCAGACGAAGAACGCCCCCTCGCCACCGGGCGAGTCGGCGTCCTGCGCCGCCGCGAACGCGCCGTCGGGCAGGCGCATCTCGCGCAGCAGGTAGTCGAGCGTCTCCTCGGTCACGCGGCGGTGCTCGGGCGAGCCGGTCACGCGGTGGGCGAGCGCGTAGTCGCGGGCCAGCAGCGCGTTGTCGTAGAGCATCTTCTCGAAGTGGGGCACCAGCCAGTGGCCGTCGACGCTGTAGCGGTGGAAGCCGCCCCCGACCTGGTCGTACATGCCCCCGGCGGCCATCTTGCCGAGCGTCCGCTCCACCATCTCGCGCGAGTGGTGGTCGTCGGGCCGGCGCCAGAGGCGCAGCAGCAGGTACTCGAGCGCGAGCGACGGCGGGAACTTCGGAGCGCCGCCGAAGCCACCCTCGACCGGGTCGAAGATGCGGGCCAGGCCCACGACGGCGTCGTCCAGGATCTGCGTCTCGAGCGCCTCCTCCGACGGGGGCCGCGCCGCCGCGGCGCCCAGGCGCCGGGCCACCTCGGCGGCCTGCGTCTCCACGTCCTCGCGCCGGTTGCGGTAGGCCCCGGCGATCGCCCGGCAGAGGTCGGCGAAGGCGGGCAGGCCGCCCCGCGCCGTGGGCGGGAAGTAGGTGCCGGCGTAGAAGGGCCGGCCCTCGGGCGTGAGGAACACCGTCATCGGCCAGCCGCCCTGCCCGGCGAGCGACAGGGTCGCCTGCATGTAGAGCGCGTCGATGTCGGGCCGCTCCTCGCGGTCGACCTTCACGCAGACGAACAGCTCGTTCATGACGGCGGCGGTGGCCTCGTCCTCGAACGACTCGTGCGCCATCACGTGGCACCAGTGGCACGACGAGTAGCCGATCGACAGCAGGATCGGGCGGTCCTCGGCCGCCGAGCGCGTGAGCGCCTCCTCGCCCCACGGATACCAGTCCACCGGGTTCCCGGCGTGCTGGCGCAGATACAGGCTCGATTCAGCCGAGAGGCGGTTCATCGGTCCACTCTAGACCGGCCGCCCCCGCCGGCGTCCCGGCCCGGTGAGCATCCTTTCGCGCTCCGCTACCGTTCATCGGATGGTCGACCCCTTCATCGCCGCCGCCGGGCCCGCCCCGGCCCGCGGCACCGAGAGCCGCTGGCGCCAGGTGGCGCTGCTCGCGGCCTCGTCCGCGATGGGCGACGCCCAGCGGGCGGCCACCGGGCTCGCGGCGACCCTGCTGGCCCTCGACCATCCGGAGGCCGCGGCCGTCGCCCTCGAGCGCGCCGACCCGGACGACCCCTGGGCGCGCTGGTGGGGGGTGCTCGCCGCCGGCCAGTCGCACGGCGCCGAGGGCCTGACCGAGGCGCTGGCCGCCGCGCGGGCGGTCCAGGCCGTCGGGCCGGACGCCCGCGAGGTCGCGCGGCGGCTGGAGGATCTCGACGAGGAGATCACCGCGCTCGCCGGCGGCTCCGCCGAGCGCCCCCGGTTCTCCGTGCTCGGGCACCGCGCCCGGCCCGAGCGGCGCATGCTGATCGGCGGGCGCTCGTCGTCGGCCTTCCTGGTCGACCCGGGCTGGGACTCGCTGCGCCTGGTGCGCCTCGCTCCGAGCGAGGGGCCCTCGCTGGGGAACCGGGCCCACCAGACG
>JAEMRL010000445.1 GCA_016463385.1 Thermoleophilia bacterium | reverse complement strand
CGCCCGGAGATCGCCTGCGAGGTGCGGTTCTCCGAGCGGACCTCCGACGGCCGGCTGCGGGCGCCGGTGTTCCACGGACTGGTCGACGCGGGCGACGCGGCGCCCGACGTCCCGAGTGGACCCTTCTCGGCGGCGGGCGGCGACCAGAGGGTCCAGGAGGGCGAGCGCACCGTGACGCTCACGAACCTCGGCAAGCCCTACTGGCCGCGCGAGGGCATCACCAAGGGCCACCTGCTCGACCACTACCTGCGGATGGCCCCGGTCCTCGTACCCCACCTGGCCGGCCGGCCGATGATCCTCAAGCGCTACCCGGACGGCATCGAGGGCGAGTTCTTCTTCCAGCACACGGTCAACGACGCGCCCGGGTGGATGCGGCGGGTCGAGCTGTCGCGCGGGGGCAAGCCCGACGAGAAGACCAGCCGCTACGTCGTGGTCGACGATGCGATGTCCCTGCTGTGGCTCGTCAACCTCGGATGCATCGAGCTCAACCCCTGGCAGAGCCGCGCCGACGCGCCCGACGAGCCGACCTACGTGCTGTTCGACCTCGACCCGGCCGACGGCCTGCCCTTCGGCCGCGTGGTGGAGGCGGCGCGCATGGTGGGGGACGCCCTCGAGGCCCTCGGCCTGCGCGGCTACCCACGCACCTCGGGGGCGACCGGGATGCACATCCTGGTGCCCGTGGTCCCGGGGCTCACCTTCGACACCGTGAGGCTCTTCGCCCGGGTCGTGAGCGAGGGCCTGGTGCGGGCCCGCCCGGACCTGGTCACCACGGTCACCCGGGTCGCCGACCGCGGTCCGCGGGTCTATCTCGACCACAACCAGAACGGCCGGGGACGCAGCATCGCCTCGCTCTACTCGGTGCGCCCGCGGCCCGGGGCCCCGGTGGCGACGCCCCTGCGCTGGGAGGAGGTGCGCGAGGGCCTCGATCCGCGGGAGTTCACGATGGGCGCGGTGGCGCGCCGGGTGGAGCGCGAGGGCGATCTCTCGCGCGGCCTGCTCGAGGACCCCCAGAGCCTCGACGAGGCCGTGGCCCGCCTGGGCGCGCCGTGAGGAGGCCGGCGGCGTGGGCGCTGGCGGCGCTCGCCCTCGCCGGGGCGGGGTGTTCGCCCAGCACCGAGCCCACGCGGGTCGAGCCCGAGCCCGAGCCGGCGGGCACGGCGTACTTCGTGGGCGCCGGCGCCGACGGCATCGGCGCCTCGCTCGACCTGCTGGCCGACGACCCGGTGGTGCGCCTGGTGGACGCCGCGTTCGCCGCGCGCGGCGGGGAGCGGGGCGCCGAGCCCTCGGTCGGTGTGGTGTCGGTGGTCAACGATCGGCGCTTCGGCACGCCGGTGCCCCGGTTCATCGCGGATCTGTCCTCCGGCGGGGCGGTCCCGCTGCGCGACGCGGCCGACCTGCTGCGGCCGGAGGACGGTCCGCAGGCGCGGCGCGCGCTGGCGCGGCTGTCCGCGCTGCCCCGGCGCGTCCCGGCCGAGGGCGCGGCGACGGCCTACGTGGTGCTCGTGGCGGCGCCTCCGGCCGAGGTCGCCTCGGTGCGGATGGTGGTCGCCGGAGAGCCCCCGGTCACTCTCGCCGCACGTCGCCGGTAGGGGACCGGAGCCCGACGGCGAAATGACAGCCCGTGCCCCCCGACGTCCATGCGCTCGCCGAGCGACTCAAGCGCGACTACGAGCGCTTCAGCCCCGCCCAGCAGTCGCTCGCGCGCTATCTGGCCGACCACCTGGCCGACGTGCCGCTGCTGTCGGCGCACGAGGTCGCGCGGGCCTCGCACTGCAGCCCGGCCACGGTCGTGCGCTTCGCGCAGGCCCTCGGCTACTCGGGCTACCCGGAGATGCAGCGCATCGTCCGCCGGGCCCAGCGCCCCGGGCTCCCGCCGCGCCCCGGTGACCGCCAGCTCGGACTGCCCTTCTCGGCCGAGGGCCTCGACGCCGCCCTCGCCGCGGAGCGCCTCGCGCTCGACGACGCGGCCGAGCGGCTCACCAGCGCCGGCCTCGGCGCCGTCGTGGCCGCCCTCGCTCCGCGCACTCCCCTGATCATCGCCGGCGAGGGGCACGCGCGCACCGTCGTGACGCTGATCGAGGAGCGGCTCGCCCGCGCCGGCCGCCCGGTGGCGGCCGTCACGTCGCTCGATCCCTCCACGCGTGCCTGGCTCGACGCGCTCGGCCCGATCGCGATCGCGAGCACACCGC
>JAEMRL010000084.1 GCA_016463385.1 Thermoleophilia bacterium | reverse complement strand
CCCTCGGCGGCGGCGGCGGCCTCGGCCATCCGCTCGGCGTGCGGCCGCAGGCGCGACACGGCGGCGTGTCGCGCAGCGGCCTCGCGCGCGGCCCGCGCGGCCGCCGTGCGCCGGGTCGCCTCGTGCTCCGGCAGGCGCGCGATGTCGGCCTCGCGGAGCGCGGCCACGGCCCGCGCCCCGGCCTCGAGCGATTGAGCGGCCTCGCGCGCGCCCTCCAGCGAGCGGACGCCGAAGAGCTCGCGGAGGATCGCGTCGCGGTCCTTCGGCGCCGCCGACAGGAACGCCGCGAACTGGCCCTGCGCCAGCAGGACGGCGCTCGTGAACGCCTTGAAGCCCATGCCCACCACCTGGGTCAGGCGCGCGGCGACGTGCTCCGGTCCGGCGACCGTCTCGACCGTGGCTCCGCCGTCGTCGGCCAGACGCTCGAGCAGGTGGCGCGGCTCCGGTGCGCGGGCGCCGTAGCGGCGGGTCATGCGCCACACCTCGCCGCGCGCGGCGAAGGTCAGGCGGACCTCGCCGTGCTCGCGGCCGAGGGTCAGCAACTCGGCCGGGGTGCTCGGCGCCGGCGTCTTGCCGAAGAGGGCGAACGAGATCGCGTCGAGCAGCGACGTCTTGCCCGCTCCGGTGTCGCCGGTGATCACGACGAGTTCGAGCGGCCGCAGGTCGATCGTCGCCCGGTCGTACGAGCGGAAGGCGGTGAGGTCGAGCTCCAGCGGGCGCATCAGCCGGCCTCCGCGCCGGGCTCGGCCGCGGCCAGGGCCTCGGCGAACGCCGCCGCCTGGGCCGGCGTCATGGCGCGGCCCTCGCGCCGGTGCCAGTCGCCGTAGAGGTCGGCGATCGCCTCGCCCCCCTCGGATGCGGCGTCCGCGCCGGGCGCCTGCTCGTCGTCCGCCGCCGCGTAGACGGGCTCCACCCGAAGCGCCCCCGGCACGTCGTCGCGCACCCGCCGCACCAGGTCCATCACCGGCGCCTCCAGCTCCACCGCGCAGGCGAACCACGCCTCCGGGTGGGCGGCGGCCATCTCGCCCATGCGCTCCAGCGGCCCGCGCAGCGACACCAGCGGGCGCGCGGCGGTCAGCGGTTCCAGCCGCGTCGTGGTGCGGTCGCCCGCGATCTCCACCACCACGGCGCTCGGCTCGATGCCCTCGTCGCTGAAGTCGAGCGCCAGTGGGCTGCCCGCGTAACGACCGGGAGCGGAGAGCCCGGGGATCGTCTGGGGCCGGTGGACGTGCCCCAGCGCGATGTAGTCGAGGTCGGCCGGCAGCGACGCCGAGGAGATCGCGTAGGTGATCCCCATGGTGAGCTCGCGCTCGCCCCCGCCGGCCTTCGCGCGGTCGACCATCAGGTGGCCCACCAGCAGCGCGGCTCCGCCCTCCTCACGCCGCCTCCGCACGAGCTCGTCGGCGTAGGAGCGCACCACCGACGCGACCCGGTCGGCGTAGCGGATGCGCGCGTCCTGGACGCTCGCGCCGGCGTCGAGGGCCATGCGCGAGGGCTCGGGCCAGGGCAGCAGGGCGGCGTGCAGCGGCCCGGAGGGCGTCTGCAGCGTCTGGACCGCCTCGGCCGCCGGGCGCACCCGGCCGGCCACGTGGATGCCCGAGGCCGCGAGGTGGGGGGCGAGGTGGATCCAGAGGTCGGGGTCGTCGTGGTTGCCGGCCACCGCCAGCACCGGCGCGACCCGGGCCAGCCGCTCCATCGCGCGCAGGCAGGCCCCGAAGGCCGCCGGGTCGACGATGCGGCGGTCCAGCAGATCGCCCGCGACGACCACCGCGTCCACGCGCTCGCGCTCGGCCACCTCGGCCACCTGCGCGAGGGCCGCCTCGGCCTCGTCCATCCGCTCCACGCCGAAGAGGCGCTTGCCCAGGTGCCAGTCGCCGGTGTGCAGGAGCTTCATGGGGCGCCGCGCGTGATCGGGACTATCCGAACTCCGCGATCGCCGCCTCGGCGCGAGCGCCGGTGGAGACCTCGCCCGACGTCGTGGCCCACGGCGGGAAGGGGATCTCGACCGCGATCGGCGCCGGCACGCTCGGCTGGCTCACCAGCACGCGCCCCTGCATCAGCAGGCGGGCCCGCGCCCGGGCGGCGGGCCCGAGCCAGCCGTACTCGCTGCGCTCGGCCTCGGCGGCGTCGAGGCGTCCGGCGATCCGGATCGCCGCGTTCTGGGTGATCTCCGAGGCGACGAGCGACGCCTGCTGCTGGGCGCCGACCAGGATCACGCCCAGCGAGCGCCCCCGCTGGGCGATGTCGATCAGGGTGTCCTTGATCGGCGAGTCGCCCTCGCGCGGCGCGTACTTGTTGAGCTCGTCGAGCACCACGAACTCGATCGGGTCGCGCGTCCCCGCCTCCTTGGCGCTGAAGGTCTGCGCCAGCAGGGTTCCGACCACGAAGCGCTGGGCGAAGTCGTGCAGGCGCGCCAGGTGAACGACGGCGACCGGCGGCTCGTCCTCGGCGGCGTCGCCGCGCGGGATCGGCGACGCGTCCGAGCGCACCAGGCCCCGCAGCCGACCCGCGGCGCTCTCCAGGCGGCGCACGAACGCGCCGATCGTGCCCGAGGCCGCGCGGCCGGTCCAGGCCCCGCCGCCGCCCTCGTCGGCGTCGAGCTCGGCCACCAGCCACTGCACCAGGCCGTCGAGGTCGTGGAAGGGCCCGGCCATCAGCTCGCTCGCGAGCCGGGGCGCGCGCTGCGCCGGCGCGCCCTCCACCGGCCCTCCCATCAGGCCCACCGAGCCGGGGTGGTCGACCACCGGCACCGCGCGCCGCAGCAGCTCGCCCCGCACGCGCTCCTCGACGAAGCTGAGCTGGTTGCGCATGTCCGACGCGTCGGAGAAGCAGAAGCGCAGCAGCCCCTGCAGCACGAACTCGTGCGGTGTCCAGCCGAAGACCCGCACGCCCTCGTGCCGCGACTCGCAGCTCGGCAGCCGGTGGTCGTCGCGGCGCGGCGGGGCCCAGAAGGCCACGTCCGGGAAGCCCCCGACGTCGGCGAGCCCGAGCCGCCGCCAGCGATCGTCGAGATCGGCGCGGTCGGGCTTGCCCGCGTAGGTGCGGTTGGGCTCGTCGAGGAAGAGCAGGTCCTCGCCCTTCACGTTGAACAGCAGCACGCGCACCCGCCGCCGCATGTCCTCGTGGGCCAGCAGCAGGCGGATCAGCGCGAGCGCCGTGCTGGTCTTGGTGGCGACGCCGCTGATGCCCGAGATCGAGGCGTGCCCGCCCTTGGTGCCGTCGAGGAAGTCGAGGTCGATGTGGATCGGCTGGCCGTCGCGGCCGAAGCCGATGGCGAGCTTGCGCTCCATCGTGTCCTCGTAGAGCGCCAGCTCGCGCTCGCGCCCCGCCGCGCGCCGCACCGGCGCGCCCGGGTGGGGGGCCACCCAGCGCTCGGGGTCGACGCGCATCACCTGGACCTCCGCCGTCCGCACCAGCTCGCCCGGCATCTCCCCGGCGGCGATCACCATCGAGTCGGAGGGCATGCTGGCGCCCTCGTGCATCGCATACGACTCGGTCACGACCCCGTACGTGGTGACGTCCATCACCGGGTCGGGTGTCGTCACGGCGACCAGGTCGTCGACCTCGAGCGAGCGTCCCTCGCCCAGCCCCACCTGGAAGATCTGACTGCTGGAGGCCTGGTGGCCCAGCACCACCCCGACGTCGTCGGGCGGAGCGGCGCTCACGCGGCCACCGCATCGACCTCGGACACGGCGACGAGCGCCGGGGGTGCCGCGTCGATGCGGGCCGCGAGAGAGGCGCGGCGCACCGCGCGCAGGGCGAGCTTGCGGTCGCCCATCCGCCGGCGCATCTGGGCCTCGAGCCCGGCGATCGGGGAGAGGTTCTGCGGGGCGCGCGGGTCGCGATGGGGCCGGCCGGCGAACCGCGGCAGCTCGGCCGTTGCGCGGTCCGCGAGCCTCTGGGCCTCGGCGAGGCCCGCCGAGCGGGCCACCTCGCCCCGCAGGATGCCGGCCCATCCGGCGCAGCCCGCCCCGGGCAGGCGCTGGTACCAGCTGAAGCGGTCCTCGCCGATCGCGAACAGCGGCGTGCGCTGGCCGACGCCGAGCGCGATCACCGTGCGCGCCTCCTCGTACGGCAGGTACATGCGGTGGTGGCTCTTGATCGCGCCCACCACCGGACCGCCGGCGTCGCGCAGGAACGAGAGGCGGCCGTCGAGCACCACCAGCCGCTCGGGCCCGGCCAGCCGCTCGGCGAGCTCCAGCTCCATCTCCTGGCGGAACTGGCCGACCCGGCGCGCGATGCCGGTCGCCTCCTGCGCGGCCCCCGAGCGCGGCTCCCACGAGTACCCGCCCGAGGACGGCAGCTCCAGCAGGCGGTCGCCCACCGTCAGGATGAAGCGCCTGACGCTCAGGCCCTCGATCACCGCGGGCCGTCCGGACCCCGCGAGCACGGCGCCGGCCGCCACGGCGAACGCGGCCCCGGGGACGGCCTCGGGATCGTCGCCGGCCGTGATGGTGAGCCACGCCTCCACCTGCTGGGCCCCGTCGATGAACGCCAGCTCGCCGCCGGGCTCCCCCGCGGGCGTCCGCGGGCGCCAGTCGATGCCCTCGACCGAGGTGTCGACCGGGGCGGTCTCCATCTCCGACGGGTCCATGCCCGGCCCGTAGGAGGCGTCAGAGACGTGGATCGAGGGATGCGTCTGCGAGGCGTCCACGCACTGACTGTAGAGCGACGCCCGGACGCGCCTCCGCCCGTACGGCACGCTATCGTCGCTCGGACCGGTCGCGCGGGCGGCCGGGATCGGGGTGGATCCGCGGAGAGAGAGGCCGGACACGTGAACAAGCGATACATCTGGGGCGCGATCGCCGCCGCCGTCGTGGTGGTGGCGGTCCTCGTGGGCCTCAGCCTCGCCGGGGGCGACGACGACGATGCGGTCACCGGCATCACCGGCGTGGCCGAGGTGCAGCAGAAGCTCGACGGGCTCGACCAGGCGGGCGCCACGATCGGCGACGCCGCAGCGCCGGTGGAGATCGTCGAGTTCGGCGACACCTCCTGCCCCATCTGCAAGGAGGCCTCCGAGACGACCACGCCGGAGATCCTCGACCGGCTGGTGCGCACCGGGCAGGCCAAGTTCACCTTCCGGCCGGTCGCCTTCATCAGCAACAGCTCCGAGCGCGGCGCGCTGGCGGGCGAGGCGGCGGCCAAGCAGGACGCGATGTGGCCGCTGATCGAGCTGATCTACGCCAACCAGGGCCCCGAGAGCGAGGACTGGCTGAGCGACGACCTGCTGCGCGAGGCCGTCACCGCCCTCGGCCTGGACGTCGCCCAGTGGGAGTCCGACTACGCCAGCGAGGCCGTCGCGAGCGCCTTCTTCGACGCCGACGCCGCCTGGAAGGCCGCCGGAGGCACGGGTACCCCGACCTACGTCGTCACCGGCCCCCGCGGCACCGAGACCTTCGACGGCGCGGTCGGCATCGACGACATCGAGGCGGCCGTGACGAAGGTGGGCCCCGCCTCCTGAGCCTCCCCCCGCGCGCCGTCCCCCGCACGGGACGGCGCGCGGGGGCCGGATGGCCCTCCTCCCGCCGACGCGGGAGCTGCCCCCGCGCTCAAGTCGGGTGCCCCGGGCGCGATAAGGCGGGGTGGTGGGCGGGTCGGCGCGCGGAACGCCGCGTTCCCATCCGTCGCACCCACCCACGTCAAGGAGATGGCCATGACCACCACCCTGATCGACGAGACCGCCGAGACCACGACGCCGGGCGCCTCCCGCCAGCTGGTGGCCTTCATGGTCGGCTCCGAGGAGTACGCGGTGGAGATCGCCCGCGTGCAGGAGATCATCCGCTACACCGCCCCGCGTCCCGTCTCGGGAGCGCGCCCGGGCGTCGAGGGCCTCATCAACCTGCGCGGCAAGCTGATCCCCGTGGTCGACCTGCGCCGGATGCTCGGCAGCGACGGCCTGCGCGCCGAGACGGCCAAGATCGTCGTCGTGGAGATCGGCGACAGCACCCTCGGCATGGAGGTCGACGACGTCTCCGAGGTGCTGACCGTCGAGACCGCGGACTGCGAGTCCGCGCCGGACGGCACGTCCGCCGGGATCGGCGCCGACGTCATCGACGCCGTCGTGAAGCTCGAGGGGCGCCTTCTGGTGATCCTCGACCTCGACCGCATGTTCGGCGCCGCCGCGGCGGGCCACTGAGGATCTAGGAGGGCTCCGGGGTCTTCCGGGGCCACTCGGGCAGGAAGCGCTCGTCGGTGAGGGCCAGGCCCCCGGCGGCGAGCGCGGTGCCGATCAGCGCGCAGAGCACGATGCCGGCGTCCGGGGCCGCGACCTCGAAGAACTCGCGCCAGCCGGGTAGCGACAGCACGACGATGTAGAGCACGAACAGGCCGATGCAGAGCATGCCGACCGTCCAGCCGCGCACGCGGCTCGACGACTCGAGCACGACGATCAGGTAGAGCCCGGCGGCGACCAGCACGGTCGTCGCGACGGTCCGCGCGCGCACCGGATCCATGTCGATCAGGTTGATCGCCATCAGGAAGCTCGCCACCACGCCGAGGCCGATGGCCGTCCCCGCGGGTATGGCGAAGCTGGCCAGCTCGCGTAGGAAGCGATCCGGCCGCCACTTCCCGGCGCTCGGCGCGAGCGCGAGGAAGAAGGCCGGGATCCCGATGGTGATCGCCGATGCCAGGGTCAGATGGCGTGGCAGGAAGGGATAGCTCTCGGACGAGAGCCCCACGGTCAGCACGAGGAACGCCGCCAGCACCGACTTGGCGACGAAGAGCTTGGCCACGCGCTGCAGGTTGCGCAGCACCTTGCGGCCCTCGCGGATCATCGGCGGCAGCGAGGCGAAGCCGCCCTTCACGAGGATCAGGTCGGCGATGCCGCGGGCCATCTGCGAGCCGCTGCCCTGCGCGATCGCCAGCCGCGCCGCCTTGAGGGCGGGGACGTCGTTGACGCCGTCGCCCACCATCACGACGTGCGAGCCGTCGGCCGCCAGCGCCTCCACGAAGCGCTTCTTGCCCTCGGGCGAGATCCGTCCGACCACGCCCGTCTCCCGGACGAGGGCGCGCATCTCCGCGTCACCGGGCGGCAGGTCGCGCCCGTCGAGGGGCTCCCCGAGCACGGGGATCCCCGCATCGGCGGCGATCGCGGCGACCGTGGCCGGGGCGTCCCCCGAGATCACCCGGATCTGGACGCCCTCCTCGAGCAGGAAGGCGATCGTCTCCCGCGTGTCGGCGCGCAGTTCCTCGGCCAGCACGACCAGGCCGAGCGGCTCCAGCCCGGCGGGCGGCGGGTCGTCGGGCGCGTGCAGGGCGAGCGGGACGTCGGCCGCGGCGAGGGCGAGCACCCGCCGGCCGGCCGCCGACTCCGAGCGCACGCGCTCGGCGAGCCGCTCCCCGAGCGAGAAGTGCTCCGGGGCGCCGAAGGCGAACGTCCGGTTACCCATCCGCACGCCGCTCCAGCGCCGCCGCGAGGCGAACGGGACGTTCTCGTCGATCGGCTCGGGTTCGCCGGGCGCGAAGGCGGCCACGGCGTCGAGGGTCGACGTGCGGCTCGGCGAGCTCGCGGCGAACCTCCCGAGCAGCACCGAGAACTCACCCTCATCGACGCCGTCGGCGGGCACCACGTCCACGACGCGCAGGGCCTCCTCGGTGAGGGTGCCGGTCTTGTCGAGGCAGATGACGTCCACCGAGGCCAGCGACTCGACCGCGTTGAGCTGCTGGCTGAGCGCACCCCGCCGGGTCATCCGCAGCGTCGCGACGGCGTACGTGACGCCGACCAGCAGCACGAGCCCCTCGGGGACGAGGGTGATGACGCCCGCCACCGCCGTGGCCACCGACTCGCGCACCGGCGTGTCCTGCTCGATCAGCGACCAGCCGAGCAGCGCGCCGAGCGGCACCATCGAGATGCCGAGGATCAGGATCAGCCGGTCCATGGCCTTCTCGAGCGGCGATCGCGGGTGGCGGAACTCCCGCGCCTCGCCCACGAGCCGCTCGGCATACGTGTCGGGCCCGACCGCGGACGCCACGTAGCCGCCCGACCCCTCGACCGCGAACGAGCCCGCACGGACCTCTTCGCCGACCCCGCGGTCGACCGGCTCCGCCTCTCCGGTGAGGATCGACTCGTCCACGCCGAGGGCGTCGCTGCGCACGAGCCTCCCGTCGGCCACCACCTGGTCTCCCGCGCCCACCAGCACCAGGTCGCCCGGGACCACCTCCGCGATGGCCACGTGCACCGGCCGGCCGTCGCGCACCACCGTCGCGCGCGGCGCCACGAGGGCCGCCAGCCGGTCGAGGCTCGCCTTGGCGCGGGCCTCCTGCACGATGCCGATGCCGGCGTTCAGCACCAGGATCCCGAGGAAGACGGCGTCGCGCCAGTCGCCGAAGATCAACGTGACGATGCCGAAGATCAGCAGCGTCACGTTGAACACCGTGAGCAGGTTGGCGCGGAGGATGCTCGACCACGAGCGGCTCGTCGCGGGGGGCTCGACCTCGCCGCGCGCCGCCATCCGGCGCTCGGCCTCGCGCTGGGTGAGGCCGCCCTCGGCCGCGGGGGGCATGACCTGGGTGGTGGAGGTCAAGGGCGGTAGAGACCTTCTTGGTCGCGGATCAGTGGGCGGGGGCGCTCGCGAGCGCCTCGGCCACCGCGGCGTTCACCACCTTGCCGTCGCGCACGTTGACGCCGGGCCGGAGCTCCGGGTGATTG
>JAEMRL010000444.1 GCA_016463385.1 Thermoleophilia bacterium | reverse complement strand
CGGCGCTCAGGGCGTCGCTGGGGGCCAGCATCGAGACGTAGTGGGTCCTCCCGGCGGTGATGACGTCGTCCGCGAGCGAGCGGAAGCCGAGGATCTCCCCGTTCCAGGTGCCGGGCGCGGCGGCGAGCGCGGCGTCGAGGTGGGCCTGCCCGCCGGACCGCAGCGCCGGGTCCACGGCGATCGGCGCGCCGTCGTCCCGCAGCACCTCGTCGATGCCGCCGTCGAGCTCCCGGAGCACGGCCACCTGATGCGTGATGCCGTAGCGCGAGAGCGGCGTCGCGGTCACGGGGCCACCACCGGGACGCCCTCTCGGAAACCGCTCGCGAGGCCGATCATCACTAGGTGACCCGTGATTCCCACACCCCTGCCGACGACGCCTTCTGCCGCGTGGTGCGCGTGTCGGTCGGCCGGCGTCAGATCGAGGCGATCGCCGGCGCCGGCGGGCGAGCCGGCCGGCGCGAGCGGAGGGCTGCGCTCGAGCAGGCCGTGATGACCAGCGCGTGGTCGAGCGCGCGGCCCGGCGAGCCGGCCTCCGACTGGCTGCGGGTGGTGCACCCGATCGATCCGCCCATGTCCGATCTCGAGCCCGACCGGCAGCTGCTGGTCCTGGTGGCCGGGCTGCGCCTCGCGGTCGCCGAGGCGGCGCTCGGCGACGACGACCGCGCCAAGTCGCGCCTGGCCCTCGCGCGGGAGACCTTCGGCGAGCCGGCGCGCGAGCAGATCACCGCCCTCCTCGCCCAGGCCGCCGCCCGCGACGACGACTGAGAGGCGCCTCACCGGCGCCGGGCGAAGACGTCGAGCGCGAGCGACGCCACCCGGTCGAGGATGAGGATGCCGTCGAGGTGGTCCATCTCGTGGAGGATCACCCGGGCCTCGAAGCCCGAGGTCGTGATCCGCCGCCGCGTCCCGTCCAGATCGGTCGCGTCCACCGTCACGTGGGTGGCGCGGCGGACGTTGGCGGTGATCTCCGGCAGGCTGAGGCAGCCCTCGCGCCCGATCTCCTCGCCCGACGACTCGACGAGCACCGGGTCGATCAGCCACAGCGGCCCGAGGGCGTCGGGCACCTTCTTGTGACCCGTGCAGTCGACGTAGGCCACCCGCCACAGCTCGCCCACCTGGGGCGCCGCGATGCCGACCGTGCGCGGGAACGAGCGCGCGGTGTCGAGCATGTCGGCGGCGAGGCGCCGGACGGCGGGGCCGGGGGCGCCGACCGGCACGGCGGGGACCTTGAGACGCCGGTCGGGGTAGCGCAGGACCTCCCGGATCACCCCGGGGTCACCGTGCGCGCAGCCGGCACCTACATGACCTCGTCGGACTCGGCCTCGAGCGTCAGCTCGACGCCGTGGGCGTCGGCGACCGGGCCGAGGGCGGTCGCGAGGCCCGACGGGGAGGCGCCGACGGGCAGCTCGATCTCGATGCCGAGGACGTAGATCGGGGGATCGCCCACCAGGCGGGCGGACAGATCGATGATGTTGGCCCCGTTGCCGGCCAGCGCCACCGCCATGCCGTGCACGATGCCCGGCCGGTCGGCGCCGTAGACCGAGACCACGCAGCGCTGCAGCGGGGGCCCGGCGGGCTTGGGCGAGGCCGTGCCCACCCAGAGCCCGAGCCCGAGCTGCGCGGCCACCGGCGCCAGCGCCGCCTCGACCTCGGCGACTCCGGTGCCGTCGGGCACCGCGACGGCGAGCACGGTGGCGAACGACCCGCGCAGCAGGGCCGCGCGGGTCTCTTCGAGGTTGCCGCCGATGTCGAGCAGCGCCCCGGTGAG
Source organism: Thermoleophilia bacterium (assembly GCA_016463385.1). GTDB lineage: Bacteria > Actinomycetota > Thermoleophilia > Miltoncostaeales > Miltoncostaeaceae > Miltoncostaea. The sequence continues at coordinate 444 of JAEMRL010000444.1, read as the reverse complement.
CGCGGCGACGATGCCGGGGCGGTCGGCCCCGACCGCGGTGACGACGATCTCGTTCACGCGGCCAGGCTATCGCCTGGGGCTGGCCTCAGCCGTCGGCACCCCGGGGCACGCCGCCGTCGAGCCACGCGCGCAGGGTCGTGTGCCGCGCCACCTGCGTGCCGTTGCGCATCTCCTCGCGGATCTCGCCCACCGAGCCCGAGCGCTCCGCCTCGACGTCGTGGGTGTGGATGGTCTCGAAGTTGGCCTGGTGCGCGTGCACGAACGCGTCGTCGGGCAGGTCGGGGAAGGTCTCGAGGGCGCCGCGGATCATCTCGCGCACCGAGTCCTCGACGAATCGCGGCCGCCGGTGGGCGCGGTCGACGACGTACTGCTCGTCCGGCCGCTTCATGAGCTCGTAGATCTCCGACGACATGCCGTCCTCGACGATCTCGATCAGGCGGTCGG
>JAEMRL010000083.1 GCA_016463385.1 Thermoleophilia bacterium | reverse complement strand
AGGCACCCCTCCTCGGCGTGCGTCGGGACGGCCACCTCGGAGAAGGCCGCAATGCCCTCCTCGATCTTCCCGGGGACCGTCCGGGACAGTACGACGACCACGACCTCTGACATGACCCCTCCTCGCGCGTCCGGCTGACCGGGCCACGCTACCGGCAGGGGGCGCCGCGACACCACATCCCCCCGGCCCCGCCGTCGCGGGACCGGGGGCGCGGAGCTCACTCCGGTGCGGTCACCGTGCCGGGATCGGGCGTCGTGCCGGTGTCGGGCGTCGTACCGGTGTCGGGCGTCGGCGATGTGCCGCTGGACGGACCGAGCAGCACGATCACGGCCGAGCCCTCGGCCACCGAGAGCACGGGGTCGCCGGCGGCGAGGAGCGTGGGCGCACCGAGACCGAGGTCCTGGGCGACCTGGGCCGCGCGGGCGGCGGCGCCACGGCGGTAGACGACGCGATCGGCGGAGACGGACGACGGCGCATCGTCGGTCTCGATGTTCACGTAGCCGAGGGTGCGGGCCGCGTCGGCCCGGCTGGCGGCCAGGCCGGCCTCGCCCGAGCCGTTCAGGAAGGCGAGGGTGATCGTCGCGCGCGAGGCGGGACCGCTCGGCACGGCGGCGCCCGGCGTGGCCGCCGCCTCGGGAGCGGTGACGGTCTGGGTCTCGGTCACGGTCTTCGTGCCACCGCCGCCGCAGCTGGCGATGAAGCCGATGAACAGGCCCACCGCGAGGGCGGCGATGACGATCGGCAACCCGAACGTGCGGGCGGGCGGAGGAGGCGGGCGACGGCCGCCGCCGCGGCTGCGCGAGCGCGGGCGCTCCTCCTCCCACTCGTCGTCGAAATCGGGTTCACGTCCACGGCTGCTCACGATCGAGCCCCCTCCATCGCACACTGCTGACCCTCCTGGCTTGCACGGCGGGCGCCGGAATCCTCTGCGGCACGGCCAGGTCCATCCCCGAAGTGGCGCCGTCGGTGCAAACGGCGACGGCGCCCGCCCACCGGTGGGCGTCGCCGTGCCGGCCGCCCATCACCTCTCGCGACGCCAACGGACGAGCCCGAGCGGCCGAGAGTCCCGCTGAGGCTCGCGCGCGCGTCGTCGTGAGCGCAGAATGACCTCGTGACCGCCACCCCGGAGACGCGCGATCTGCGCGACGGCGACGTGCGGACCGCGGAGGTGCCGGACCGCCCGCGCGTCTCGAACCGGCTCGCCGTCGCCGGATGAGCACCCTCTCCCCCGCCGCTCCGCGCCTGGAGGACGCCGAGCGCCGCCGGCTGGCCGCGCGGGTGCGCCTGCTGTCGTGGGTGAGCCTCGCCTACATGGCCGCCGAGGGCGCGATCGCGATCATCGCCGGGGTCGTGGCGGGGTCGATCGCCCTGGTCGGCTTCGGGCTGGATTCCGCGGTCGAGGGCTTCGCCTCAGCGATCATCGTCTGGCGATTCACGGGCCACCGCATCTTCTCCGACGCCGCCGAGAGGCGGGCCCAGAAGCTCGTGGCGGTCCAGTTCTTCGTCCTGGCGCCCTACGTCGGCGTCGAGTCGGTGCGGGCGCTCGCCACCGGAGCGCGCCCCGACGCCAGCGCCCTCGGCATCGCCCTCGCGGCATCGAGCCTGGTGGTCATGCCCTATCTCGGCATCGCGAAGCAGCGGCTCGCCGAGCGACTCGGCTCGGCCGCAACAAAGGGCGAGGGGCGCCAGAACATGCTCTGCGCCTATCTGGCGGGAGCACTGCTCCTCGGCCTCGTCGGCAACATGGCCTTCGGCGCCTGGTGGCTCGATCCGGCCGTGGGTCTCCTGATCGCCGGGGTGGCGGTCAAGGAGGGGCGGGAGGCCTGGCGCGGCGAGGGCTGCGGGTGCATCTCGGCCCCGCACATCGCGGACGCCGTGGATGGCTGCGACGACGGCCGCTGCGCACCCTGAGCGCACCCGGTCCCGGACTCAGCCGGGACCGGAGCGCTACACGACCGGGCCGTTGACCAGGTGGCGGGTGTGGTACTCGTCGTTCAGGAGGACGACCTGCTTCGCGAGCCGCTTCGCCATGTTGACGACGATCGGTGCGCGCAGGTTGACCGTGATGCCGCTCGGCGCACGGGGCACCGTGAGGATCGCGAACACGCGTGCGTCCTCGAAGTTCACCAGCCCGAGCTGGTTCGCGTCACCGTCGGAGATCTCCGGCGCGTACTCCGGGAACACCCCCCACGGATCCGTGATGACGAACGCCTGGAAGGGCCGCTCGGCGGCCTGGAGCCAGAACACCGACGTGCTCGCCGTACCGTCCCGGCCGACGTGCTCGATGAGCGCGTAGGACGAGCAGTCGGGGAAGCCCGCCAGCGGCTCGCAGACCGTGATGAGGCTCTCGGCCCGGACCTCGATGGCGCCGAGCGCCTGTGAGGGGATCGAGATGAGGGGGCTCGACGCGGTCTTCGCGTCGGCGCCCACGTTGGTTTCCTCGGCGGCGGACACCTCTACTGGAGGAGCGAGAGGACGCTCTGCGGAGCCTGGTTCGCCTGCGAGAGCATGGCGGTCCCCGACTGCTGCAGGATCTGGTTCCGCGTGAAGTCGATCATCTCCGAGGCCATGTCGGCGTCACGGATGCGCGACTCGGCGGCCTGGAGGTTCTCCGAGGTCAGCTCGAGCCGGCTGATGGTCTGCTCCAGACGGTTCTGGATGGCACCCATCGAGGCGCGCTGGCTGTTCACCGAGCGGATCGCGGAGTCGATCGAGGCGATCGCGGCGGTCGCCTGAGCGGCGGTGCCGACGGCGATGCCCGAGATGCCGAGGTCGGAGGCCGTCATCGTCGCGATGGTGAAGGCGATGACCTGCGACCCGTTCGCGCCGACCTGGAGCGTCACGGCCGAGGCGGCGGTGGCGACGGAGCCGGAGAGGATCTTGATGCCGTTGAACTCGGTGTCGGAGGCGACCCGTGCCATCTCGGCGACGATCGACTGGACCTCCTGGTCCAGGTTCCCGCGCTGGAGGTCGGTGAGCGTGCCGTTCGCCGCCTGGACCGCGAGGTCGCGGACCCGCTGCAGCATGTCGTTCACACCACCGAGAGCGCCGTCGGCGACCTGCACCAGGCTGACCCCGTCCAGGGCGTTGCGCGATGCGACCCTCATGCCCCGGATCTGAGTTCGCATCTCCTCGCTGACCGCGAGCCCCGCCGCATCATCGGCGGCGCGGTTGATGCGAAGACCGGACGCGAGCCGCTCCATGGTGCCGCTGAGCTTCGCGTTGGTATTGGTGAGCTGCCGGTGGGCGTTCTGCGCCTCGACGTTGTTGTAGATCCGCAGACCCATTTCAGAAGTCCTTTCTCGCCAGTCGATCCGCCAGTCCGGCGGCAGCGGGCGGGTGCCCGGTATAGACCTGAGACGGGACTTCCATGTCCGGCGTCACTACGTTGATGCCACCGATCATCCGGATCGGCGTACCGCTGTCGCGCTCCCTCCGGACGGAGGGGTGCGCCCCAAGCTCATCGGACGCATCGATCACGACTTGAGCGTTGGGACGGATGGTCATCCGATGAAGTCCACGAGGGACGGCTGGATGACCTTCGCCCCCACCGCGAGCGCCCCGCGGTAGACCGCTTCGCGCATCGAGAAGTCGGTCAGGGCCTTGGCCATGTCCACGTCCTCGATCGACGACAGCTGATCGCCGGTGGCGATCTTCTGCGCCTGGAAGCGGCTCTGGGTGAGCTCGAGGCGGTTGATCTTGGCCGCCTGCTCGCCGCGGAGGCCGCTGATGCTCTCCTGGTGCGCGGCGAAGTTCGTGAGGGCCGTGGCGATGCCGGCGGAGTCGTTGGTCGCGAGCGCCGCCGAGAGGCCGTCCAGAGCCGTGAAGATGTCAGGGGTGGGCCCCGGGGGGTCCTGGAGGCGGTCGGCGGTGATGTTGACGCTGATCACCGAGCCCTGGGCCACCTCGCGGCTCATCAGGCTGGTGTTGATCGGCAGGGTCGCCGTCTCGGTCAGCGGGTCGAACGGCTGCCGGTCGGTGGCGGTGCCGCCGAAGATGAAGCGGCCGCCGATGCTGCTGTTGCCGATCTCGACGAACTGGCTCTTGAGCGTCTCCACCTCGGCCGCGATCAGGGCGCGGGAGGCCGACGAGAGCGTTCCGTTGCCGCCCTGCACCGCGAGCTCCTGGGCGCGCTGCACCACCTCGAGGGCCTGGCCGAGCGCCCGGTCGGTGGTGCTCATCCAGGTGAGCGAGTCGTCGATGTTGCGGCCCCAGGCCTCGGTGGCGCCCTGGTCGCGGCGCAGGCCGAGGGCCAGCGCGATGCCGACCGGGTCGTCGGACGGGCTCAGCACCCGCTTGCCGGTGGCGACCTGGCGCTGGGTCTCGGAGAGCGAGCGGTAGGTGCCCTCCAGGTCCGAGAGGAAGTTGCGGACCACCTGGTCCGAGCTCATGCGCGAGATCATCGGCCGACCAGACCCATGCGGCTGATGATGGTGTCGAGCATCTCATCGACCGTCGTGACCATGCGCGCGGCCGCGTTGTAGGACTTCTGGAAGCGGACCATGTCGGACATCTCCTCGTCGAGGCTGACCCCGCTGGTGGCGGCGCGGCGCGTCTCCGCGGCCTCCAGGACGCCCGTCTGCACCTGGGCGAGCCGCTTGGCCTGGTCGGTGTCGACGCCCACCCGGGCGACCATCTGCTGATAGAAGCCGTCGAGCGTCGTGGTGGACGCGCCGATCGCCTGGACGACGAACTGCAGCTGGCCGAGCGCGACGGCGTTGTCGGCGCCGCCGGGCAGGTTGGCGGCCGTGTCGCTGGCGGCGATCGCGTCGACCGAGGCGAGCACCGGCGCGGAGATGGCGAGGGTGGCGGCCGTGGCGCCGGCGAAGAAGTTGTTGCCCGTGCTGCCGTCGGTGCCGAAGCCGGCCGCGTGGCGGGTGTTGACCGAGCCGGCCAGCGCCGCCGCGAGGGAGTCGAGCTGGGCCAGGTAGCCGTTCGGGCCGCCGAGGACCGCGTCGCGCATGTCGACCGAGCCGCGCAGGCTGCCGCTGGTGATCGTCGTGGCGACGCCGTTGACGGTCGCCGCGCCCACGCCGCTGATGGCGAGGGCGTTGACCGTGTCGGTGCCCGAGTCCACGAGGAGCTGGGAGCCGATCGCGATCGAGACCTTGCCGGTCGCGCCGGGCGGGGTGACCGACACGTCGGTGTAGGCGGAGATCTGGTCGATCAGCAGGTCGCGGATGTCGCGCAGGTCGTTCGGCTCCTGGCCGACGGCCACGACGAGGGCGATCTGCTTGTTGAGCTCGTTCACCTGGGCGCCGAGCTCGTTGACCCGCGTCACGCCGAGGTTCACCCGGGTGTCCGCCTCGGTCTGCGAGGCCGCCAGCTGCCCGTTGAGGTCGCGGAAGCCCTGGGCCAGCGACTCGCCGGCGGCGCGGACGGCCTCGCGGGACGCGGCCGAGTCGGGGTTGACCGACAGCGCCTGCCAACTGCCCCAGAACTGGCTGAGCAGATGGGTCAGGCCGGTGTCGCCGGGCTCGTCGATGATCGTGTCGATGTTCGTCAGCGAGTCGGCCTTGGCCTGGAACTGCCCGAGGTCGGAGGTGCCGCCGCGGTAGCTGATGTCGGCGAACTGGTCGCGCAGGCGCGTGTACTGGGCGGCGACGACGCCCGTGCCGAGCTGGCCCGGGCCGACGGCGGTGTTGAGGCCGGGGTAGGCGAAGGGCGTGTTGGCCGCCATGTCCACGCGCTGGCGCGAGAAGCCGGGCGTCGTGGCGTTGGTGAGGTTGTGCGAGACCGTGTTGAGGGCCCGCTGCTGGGTGACGACGCCCGAGAGGGCGACGTTCAGGCCGAAGAAGGTGGATCCCATGATCAGGCCGCCGTGTTGAGGAGTACCGGACCGGTGGCCGGCGCGCTCGCGCGCGCCCCGCCGGCGGTGTAGGCGCGGTGCGAGACCCGCGGGTCGGGGGCACCGAGGCTGCGGACCGACAGGTCGAGCAGCTCGAGCTCCTGGCGCACCAGCTGGCCGTTGACCGCGTTGGCGAGCTCGAGCTCGCGGACGAGCACCTCGATGCGCTCGATGCGGGGGGCGATCAGCTCGCGGTCGAACGGGTCGAGGGCCTCGCGCAGCGCCGACCAGCGCGTGGCGGCGATGCCGAGCGCGTCGGCGAGGGCCTCGGCCGCGGCGCCGCGGGCCCGCTCGGAGGCGGACAGGCGGCGCACCTCGGTCTCGATCTCGCCGGCGATCGCGTCGACCACCGCGTGGCGTCCGGCCACGATCTCGGGGCGCTGGCGCTTCACCATCTCGAGGAGCTTCTGCTGCGAGTCGATCACCTCGTCGAGGCGGTCGGCCAGCTCGGTGACGTGGGCGCGGAGCATCAGCGTCGGACGTTCATGCCGCGCCGCGGCGCGGAGGTGGACGTGGACGCGTCGGCCTGCGAGGCGGACATCTCCGCGACGAGCTTGGCCCGCAGCGCCTCGCGCGCCTGGAGGTCCTTGGCGGACTCGGTCGGCCCGGAGAACTCGAGGCGCCCCTCGCGGATGAACTCCGCGACGAGCCGCTCCTCGACGCCGGTCGCCTGGCAGGCGGCGATGATCGAGGCGCCGCGGTTGTCGCGCAGCCACTCGCGGACGGTCTGGAAGCGCTCCTCGCGGACGTCGATGCAGTCGGCGCAGAGGCCGCGCGGCAGGAACGGGAAGAGCTTGCCGCATCCCTTGCAGGACTGGACTGCGGTCACGATGCACCTCCGGCGGCGGGCGGGATTGAGCCGAGCTGGCGCTCGAGCACGTCGGCGAGGCCGATGCCGCCCGAGCGGGCGAGCTGGTCGCCGAACTTCTGGGTCATGAGGCCGGCGTAGACGGGGTTGCCCTCGGCCACCTGGGTGCCCTTGAGCATCTCCTCGACGAGCATCGACATGAAGATGCCCTCGAAGCCCTCGGCGGCCTCGCGGATCGCGGGGTCGGTGCCCGAGGCGGCAGCCGGGGCAGCCGGAGCGGCCGCGGAGTTGGGGGGGATCGGGACGATCATCGGCGCAGACCGTTCGCCATGCCCATCATCTCGTCACTGGCGCTGACCACCTTGCTGGAGGCCTCGAAGGCGCGCTGGGTGACGATCAGGGAGATCATCTCGGTGCCGACGTTCACGTTCGACGCCTCCAGGAACCCCTGGGAGAGCATGCCCCGTCCGCCGGTGCCGGGAGTGCCGACGTCGGGCTTGCCGGAGTTGACGCTCGAGACGAAGAGGTTGTCGCCCGCGGCCTTCAGGCCCGCCGGGTTGGCGAACATGACGACCTCGAGGTTGCCGACCTTGGTGACGGCGCCGTTCACGATCGCCGAGACGTCTCCGCCGGCGCCGATGGTCACGTCGCTCGCCCCCGGGGGGACCGTGATCTTCGGCTGCAGCCGGTCGCCGGTGGGCAGGACCATGTCGCCGTTGGCGTCGATCTGGAGGTTGCCGGCGCGGGTGTAGGCGAGCGAGCCGTCGGCGCGCGTCACCTGGAAGAAGCCCTCGCCCTGGATCGCGACGTCCATGCCGCGGCCGGTGTTCTGGATGCTGCCCTGGGCGTGCTCCTTGGCGATCTGCCCGGGGGCGGCGCCGAGGCCGACCTGGCCGTCGGTGCCGGTCGGCAGGCGGAAGGCCTGGTACTCGAGGTCGACCAGGTCCATCCGGTCGCGCTTGTAGCCCGTCGTGGTCGCGTTCGCCAGGTTGTTGGCGACGACGTCCATGCTGGTCTGCTGGGCCATCATGCCCGTCGCAGCCGAGTACAGAGCGTTCATCATCTGCCCGTCAGCCTCCGTGTCGTCATACGTGACGGCGGAGCCGGGGCGAAGAGTTCAGGCGAGCGGGGTGGTGCGGGGGCGGGAGCCGTCTATCTGTCGGGCTCCCAGAGCTTCCGCCACGTCGGGGCGGTCCGGCTCAGGTCATCTGCTCGCGTGTGGGCTCTCCGCTATCCGGCCGCGCCCACCTTCGTCAGCGAGGCCTGGAGGGCCTCGTCGTGTGCCAGCACCGACTTCTGGTTCGCCTCGAACGACCGCATCACGCGGATCAGCTCGACCATCTCGGAGACCACGTTGACCGTGCTCCCCTCGAGGTGGTTCTGGCGCACGCGCGCCGTCGGGTTGCCGGCCGGCGTTCCCGCCAGCAGGCCCGCGCTCTCCTGCGAGATCGAGGTCGGGTCGAGGGCGGTCAGCAGGAGCGTGCCGCGCACGGCCGTCCCCTGGGTGATCGTCCCGTTCGCCCCGACGCGGACCTCGCCCGGTCCCAACGTGATCGGACCGTTCGTGCCGAGAACCGGGTGGCCCTCCTTGGTCACCAGGCGGCCCGTGGAATCCATCCCGAACGAGCCATCGCGGGTGTAGCGGCGCCCGTTGGGCGTGTCGATCGTGAAATGGCCTGTCCCGACGAGCGCCATGTCCAGCTTGTTCCCGGTGAAGCGCAGGCCCCCCTGGGAGTCGATCATCGTGATGCCCTGGACCTGCGCGCCCATCTCGAGCGAGCCGACCTGGGGCTGGAAGGGCATGCCCATGTTGTGCAGCAGCATGTCCCCGAAGGGCGAGGCCATCGTCTCCGAGCGCTTGAAGCCCGTCGTCGTGGCGTTCGCGAGGTTGTTCGCGATCACGTCCTGGCGCGCGCTCTCGGCGAGCAGCCCGGTTGCGGCGATGTAGATGCCTCTGATCAACGACCGACCCCTCCGTGGGTTCCCTCTCGCGCCATCTATCGGCAGCCCCGCGACGCCACTTGATCCCCGGGCGCTTCAGGCCGGACGCCTCCGGGACGACGATGAGTGGGATGTCGTCCGTCGCGCCCACGACAAGCGTCCCCGTGCCGGTCACC
>JAEMRL010000082.1 GCA_016463385.1 Thermoleophilia bacterium | reverse complement strand
CGCGGCGATCCGCGCGGGGCCTGCGCCGGCCAGCTCGCGACCGGTCACCTTGCCGACGGTGCGCGCGGCGTTCCAGCGCGGGTGGACGGCCGCCGGCGCCTGGCGCAGGGTGCCGCCGCCGACGCCCTGGTCGACGATCACGGCCGCCTCCTCGCGCAGATAGAGCAGGGGGCCGTCGGCGGCGGTCGCGACGCCCGCCCAGACGGCGGCCGCCGAGGCGACGACGCCCAGCGCGAGCACGACCCGCCGGGCGGCGGATGGGGTGGTGCGGGGCACGAACGGATGGTTCCAGGCTTCCGGCCTCCGCCGCCCGCACCCAACGCAACCCTTACATACGGTTGCGGATCCCCTGAGGTGTCAGAGGCCCCCGGGCTGGGCGACCCAGGCCCCGACGCCGCCGATCGCCGCGAGCGCCGACAGCACCAGGATGCCGAGCGCCAGGCCCGCGACCGCCATGCCGCGCCCCGTGAGCCGCTCGCCCGAGGCGCGGATGTCGCCGAGCGCGAGCACCCCGTAGGCGACCGCGATACCGGAGGTCACGACGATCACCACCCCCACCACCCCGAGCATCGCCGCGAGACCGGCGGTGCGGGCGCGCTGCTGCGGGCCGGTGCGCGCCATGGTGGGGGGCGGCGCCGCGATGGCGACCATCCGGATGCCCACCAGGGCCACGACGATGCCGGTCAGGGCGAGCCAGAAGGCGCCGACCAGGAGCAGAGCGCCTGCGCGCATCGTCAGATCGGCGTCCTCAGCGAAGTTGTCGGAGGTGCGGGCCACGATCACGAGCAGTCCCGAGACGAGCGCGATGCCCGTGGCGAGCACGATGCCGAGCAGGTGCACCCAGAGGATCTCGCGCACCACGCCGACCAGGATCGCCAGGCAGGCGGTGACCGCGATGGCAGACACCGAGATGCCGAGGCCCGCGACGTGGGTGCCCCCGCGCGGCAGGGCCGCCGGGCCGTCGACGAGGTCGAAGAGCGGCGCGAGGGCCATCAGGGCGGCCGCGAGGGCGCCCAGGGCGAGACCGCCGCGGATGGTCCTGATGGCGCGGGGGAGCGAGGCGGCGGGCATCCGCTGCGACCCTACCGGCCGTCCAGCAGGATGGTGCGGGGACGGATGCCCCCGCTGCCCACCTCCAGCACCCCGACGCTCGGACGCATCGCCTCCGCACCGAGCTGGCGCCGGAACCGGCGGACCGCGCGGTCGTTGACCCCGGTCAGTCCGGTGCCCACGGGCAGGCCCCCCTCGAGACTCCCCCAGGGGCAGACCGCGCCCGGCGAGAAGAGCAGCGTTCCGCCCTCCTGCCGCGTCACGCGCTCGTGCCAGTGGCCGAACACGATCGCGTCGACCGGGCCCATGCGGCGCACCAGCGCCCGGGACATGCGGGCGCGGTAGGGCAGCGCCCGCCGCGCGGCCACCGATGCCACGACCACCGAGGCGTCGACCAGGTGGCTGCGGTCGCCGTGGATCAGGCCGATGCGGTGGCCCCCGGCCACCACCACCGCCGTCTCGGGCAGCGCGAGGCCGTCCAGCCGGTCGTGGTCGCCGCGCACCGCGACGACCGGTGCCACCTGCTCCAGGTCGTGGAGCACCGAGGCCACGCTCAGGTCGCCCGCGTGGAGGATCAGGTCGCAGCCCTCCAGCGCGGTGAGGACCGCGTCGGGGAGGGCGTCGAGGAACTCGCCGACATGGGTGTCGGCGACCACCCCGATGCGGGTCAGCTGCGGTACCGCCCGGCCTCCGCGGCGCGCGCCAGGCCGAGGTCGATCAGACGGGCCACGAGCTCCGGGTAGGGGATGCCGGCGGCCTCCATCAGGCGGGCGTAGACGCTCGTCGGCGTGAAGCCCGGCATCGTGTTCAGCTCCGACAGCAGCACCTCGCCCGAGGGCTCGACGAAGAAGTCGACCCGCGCGAGGCCCGCGCAGTCGGAGACCGCGAACGCCCGCAGGGCCAGCTCGCGCGCCCGCGCCGCCGTCGCGGCGGGGAGGTCGGCCGGTACCTCGAGGTCCGAGCGCCCGGGCACGTACTTGGTCTCGTAGTCGTACCAGTCGCCCTCGAAGGTGATCTCGCCCACCGGGGAGGCGATCACCGGGTCGCCGTCGAGGATGCCGACCTCCACCTCGCGGCCCGTGACGGCCCGCTCGACCAGCGCCTTCGGATCGTGGCGGAACGCGAGGTCGAGAGCGTCGCCGAGCGCCGCCGCGTCGGGCACGGGGCTGATGCCCACGCTCGATCCGAGGCGCGCCGGCTTGCAGAAGGCCGGGTAGCCGACGGCCTCGGCCACGCGGGCGCGCGCCAGTCCCGGCGCGACGGCCCACTCGGAGGCGGTGACCACGCAGTGCTGCGGCGTCGGGATGCCGGCGTGCTCGAGGAAGACCTTGAAGAGCGCCTTGTCCATGGCGACGGCCGACGCCGCCACCCCCGCGCCGACGTAGGCGAGCCCCGCGGTCTCCAGGGCCCCCTGCACCGTTCCATCCTCGCCGTGGGGGCCATGGAGAACCGGGAAGACCACGTCGACCGCCCGGTCCGGGCCGCCCGCGAGCGAGGCGATCCGCCCGCGGCCGTCGGCGCCGGGCACGATCGCGACCGGCTCGCCGTCGATGCTCCAGGCGCCCTCCGGGGAGATCAGGACCGGGATGACCTCGTCGCGCTCCGGGTCGAGCGCGGCGATCACCGCGGCGGCCGACGCGAGCGACACCTCGTGCTCGCTGCTGCGGCCCCCCATCAGCACCGCGACGCGGCGCCTCACGGGGTCGTCGTGGGCGGAGGCGCCGGCACGGAGGGCGCGGTCTCTGCGGGGCCGTTGCTCACGGTGATCACGACGCGGGTCCCCGGGGAGACGCCGGCTCCCTCGCCCGGCTCCTGGTCGATCACGGTGCCCTCGGGGGCGTCGTTGTCGGCCGTGTCGCTGGTGACCCGCAGGCCGGCGCCCTCGAGCTCCGCGACGGCGGAGTCGGCGTCGAGGCCGATCACGCCGGGCACCGAGACGTTGCTCGGCGCCACCGCAACGGTCAGCGTGACAGCGCTGCCCCGGGGCGCGGTGCTGCCCCCGGACGGGTCCTGCTCGATCACGATGCCGACGGCGAAGTCGGTCGTCTCGCGGTTGGCCACCCGCACGAGGAAGCCGCGCCCCGTGAGCGTCTGCTCGGCCGTGGCGCGATCGAGCCGGGTCACGTTGGGCACGTTCACGTCCTCGGCGCCGCTCGAGAGCACGAGCGTGACCGTGCTGCCACGCGGGGCCTGCGCGCCCGCCGCCGGCTCGGTGCGGATCACGAGGCCCTCGTCGATGTCGTCGCTCGACTCCTCGCGCGTGCCGACCTCGAAGCCCTCGCGGCGGAGCGCGCTCGTGGCGGCCGCCTCCTCCTGCTCGGCGACGTCGGGCACGGTGGCGTCGCCGGGGCCGCCGCTCACGCGCAGCGTCACGGTAGAGCCCTCGTCCACCTCCGATCCGACGGGCGGATCGGTGTCGATCGCGTCCCCCGCGGCGACGTCGGGGTCGGTGACCGTCTGGACGAGGGGCTCGAGACCCGCGTCGGTGAGCGCCTGCTGCGCCGCCGCGGAGGTCAGGCCCGCGACGGGCGGGACGGTCACCTTCTCGCCGCCTCCGCCTCCGAGCAGCGCGAACGCACCGACGGCCAGGGCCAGCACGAGCACGGCGATCCCGACGATGAGCGGCCAGCGCTTCCGGCCCCCGGGGGCCTCCGGCGGAGGCGGAGGGCCCACGCGCGAGGGCGGCATGACGCGGGTGCGCCCGGTGTCGCCCGTGGAGGGGATGACCCGGGTGGTGCCGCCCGACCCGTCGAGGACCCCGCGGACCTCGGCGAGGGCGCGGCTCATCTCCTCGGCGGTGCGGTAGCGCTCGGAGGGGCGCTTGGCGAGGGCGCGCAGCACCACGGCCTCGAGCTCGCGGGGCACGCTCGGCTCGACGATGCGCGGCGACACCGGCTCGTCGCTGATCTGCTTCATCGCCACGGCCACCGGGGGGCCGCCGTCGAAGGGCACCCGGCCGGTGAGCATCTCGTAGAGGACGATGCCGACGGCGTAGCAGTCGCTCGCGGCGGTGACGTCGTCGCCGCGGGCCTGCTCGGGCGAGAGGTACTGGGCCGTGCCGATCACCGATCCGGCCTCGGTCATGTCGCTCTCGGCGCCGGCGCGGGCGATGCCGAAGTCGGTCACCTTGAGGTGGCCGTCCTCGGCCACCAGGACGTTCTGGGGCTTCACGTCGCGGTGCACCACGTCGCGCTTGTGGGCGGCGCCGAGGGCGGCCAGGATCTGCTGCGCGTTGTCGATCGCCTCCAGCGGCGGCAGGGGCGCGCGGCCCCGGATCACCTGCTTGAGGTCCGGCCCCTTCAGGTACTCCATGACGATGTAGTAGCTGCCGTCCGCCTCGCCGCGGTCGTAGACCGCGACGATGTTCGGGTGGTTCAACCCGGCGGCGGCCGACGCCTCGCGGCGGAAGCGCTCGACGAACTGCGGGTCGGAGGCGTAGGGCTCGGAGAGCACCTTGACCGCCACCTGGCGGTCGAGCAGCCGGTCGTGCCCGAGGTAGACCCGCGCCATGCCGCCCGCGCCGAGCTGGCGGCCCAGCTCGTAACGATCGCCGATCAACTCGCCGGGCTCGAAGCTCATCGGGCCTCGATCGCCGCGCGCATGACCGCCGCCGCCACGGGGGCCGCGGCCACGCCGCCGGTGGAGGAGGTGTCCTCGATGACCACGGCGACCGCCACGACCGGCGCCTCGGCGGGCGCGAAGCCGATGAACCAGGCCTGGTTGCGGGTGGCGTCCGACGACTCGGCCGTGCCGGTCTTGCCGGCCACCGTCACGCCGGTGCTCGACAGGGCGGCGGCCGTGCCGGTGCCCTCGCGCACCACGTTGGTCATCATCTCGGTGAGCTGCGCCGCGTTCTCGGCGGTCATCACGCGACCCATCTCCTGCGGGGCGCCGCGCTGCACCACCGCGCCGCCGCGGTCGGTGATCGTCTCCATCAGCCGCGGCGCCATCAGCACTCCGCGGTTCGCCACGGCGCCCGCCACCATCATCATCTGAAGCGGGGTGACGGTGAGACGCTCCTGACCGATGGCGATGCGCGCGGTGTCCTCGCCGTCCTCGTCGTTGGGCAGCACGGTGTCGCCGTCGCGCCGGCCCGAGACCAGCACCGAATCGCCGGGCAGGTCGATCGGGGGCTTCTCGCCGAAGCCGTAGGCCGTCATCGTCCCGCCGAGCCGGCTCGCGCCGACGGAGTCGCCGATGAAGGCGAACGTGGTGTTGATCGAGTTGGTCAGGGCGGTGCTCAACGTGTGCTCCCCGAATGTCCTGCCGCCGAAGTTCCGGATCGGTCCTCCCGGCGTCGCGTACGACCCGGTGTCGTCGAAGGTGGTCTCAGGCGTGTACTGACCGCTCTCGAGGGCCGCCGTGGCGGTGACCACCTTAAACGTCGAGCCGGGCGGGTAGAGGCCCTGGGTTGCGCGATTGACGAAGGGCGACCCCTCCGTCGGGATGCTGTCGAAGTCGCTGACGGCCTGCTGGAGGTCGAAACCGGGGGCCGACGCCAGCGCCAGCACCTGCCCGGTTGTGGGGTCGAACGCCACCGCCGACCCCCTGTTCCCGGCCAGCGCCTGCTCGGCCGCCAGCTGCACCCGCGTGTCGAGGCTGAGCCGCACGTCGGCGCCGCGCTTCTCCTTCAGGCTCAGGCGCTGGAGCAGCGGCTCGGTGCCGAAGCTGCCTGACAGATAGCGGTTGTAGGTGCTCTCGATGCCGGTCTTCCCGGCGCTGTCGGAGACGTAGCCGACCGCGTTCGCGGCCAGGGTGCCCTGCGGGTAGAGGCGCTCGAAGACGCGCTGGCCCTTGATGCGCCGCGCGCGGCTCGCGGCGAGCACCCTGCCGTCGGCCGAGAGGATGCGCCCGCGGTCGATCAGGCGCTCGGCCTGGGCCGTCTGGATGTTGCCGGGCCGGTCGCGCAGGTCGCCGGCGGCGACCACCTGCCACCAGCCGAGCATCAGCACCAGCAGGCCGAAGCCCGCGGCGAGGGTCAGGTAGAGGCGGCGGATGGAGCGGTTCACGCGGCGTCCAGCTCCCTCTCGGCGGCCGCCTCCGCCTGGCGGCGCCGGCGCGCGGACGGGGTGTTCCCGGCCGTGGTGCGGTGGCTGATGATCAGCAGCAGCGCCACCAGCACGAAGTTGGTGACCACGCTCGACCCGCCGTAGCTCATGAACGGCAGCGTCACTCCCGTCAGCGGGATCAGGCGCGTCACGCCGCCGATGATCAGGATCGCCTGCAGGCCGATGGCGGCCGTGAGTCCGCCGGCCAGCAGCTTCGAGAAGCCGTCGTTGGCGGTCGCCGCGATCACGAAGCCGCGCTGGATGAGCAGCAGGAAGCCCAGCAGGATGCCGACCCCACCGACGTAGCCGAGCTCGCTCGCGACGGCCGAGAACATGAAGTCGGTCTCGAGCACCGGGATCACCGTCGAGCCGTCCTCGCGCACCAGGAACGCCTTGCCGAGGCCCGGGCCGACCACGCCGCCCTGGGCGAGCGCGTAGAGCGACTGCACCAGCTGGAAACCCTGCCCCTGGGCGTCGCCGAAGGGGTCGAGCCAGTTGTCGACGCGCTCCTGGATGCGCGGCACCACCGTGTAGACCAGCGCGGACCCGATCACGAAGAGCCCGATGCCGAAGCCGGTGTAGGCCACCCGGCCGGTCGCCAGGTAGATCATCGCGAGGAAGATCCCGAGGAACAGCAGGGCCGTGCCGAAGTCGTTGAGGATCACGACGAGCGACAGACAGGCGCCGAGGAAGAGCAGCACCGGCGCGAGCGCCGCGCCCGGCGGCACCGGCATGCGCATCACCCGTCGCGTCGGGATCGCGAGCAGCTCGCGCTTGTCGCGCAGGTAGGCGGCGAGGAACACCACCACCAGCACCTTGGCCACCTCTCCGAGCTGCACCGTCTGGCCGCCGCCGATCGAGATCCAGAGCTTGGCGCCGTTGATGCGGGTGCCGAAGACCATCGTGATCAGGAGCAGGCCCACACCGGCCAGGCCGATCAGGTACGTGTAGTTCTCGAGGATCCGGTGGTCGGGCAGCAGCAGCACGGTGGCGATGAAGGCCGCGCCGCCCACGCCGACCCACACGGCCTGGTCGGCGGCGAGCGCCGGGTTGATCCGGTCGAGCTCGACCAGCCCGATCGCCGACAGCACGCCGACCGTGGGCAGCAGGTACGGGTCGGCGTGGGGCGCCCGAAGGCGCAGCGTGACGTGCATCGCCAGGAAGACGGCGAGCACGCCGATCGCGCCCGGCAGGGGACCGAGCTCGAGCGTGTCGGTGCGCGCGCTCGCCACCGTCGCGATGCCCAGGAAGCCCAGGAGGGCCGCCGGGATCAGGAATCCCAGCTCGCGGTTGCGCGCGGTCACGGGGCGGTCGTGGTCCCGGGCGTCGCCTCGGCGGTCGGCGGCGTGGGCGCCGTCTGGGGAGTCTCGGGCGCCTCCAGCACCGGCGGGTCGCTCAGGCCGAAGCGCCACACCAGGTTCGCGGCCCGCTCGACGGCCTCGCCCTGGCCGCGCGCCGTCGACGACAGCGCGTCCGGCTGGGACGCGCGGACGGGCCCGGCGGGGACGCCCGTGTCCTGCCAGTCGGACGACAGGTCCTGCCCGAAGACCGAGACCGGCAGGCCGTGGGCGACGATCACCGTGTCCTGCGGCCCCGCCTCCACCGTGTAGGTGCGGCTGCCGACCCAGGCCACACCGCCCACGATCGCGGCCAGCAGCACCAGGACGCCGGTCAGCACGGGCACCAGCTTCGAGCGCCGCCGCCCGGCGGGCTCGAGCACCTTGGGGGGCGGCGCGGGCGCGCTGCCCGAGCGCTCGGCGCCGGCGTGGCCGTGGACGCCCCCGAGCACCCGCACACCGCCCGTCTCGGCCGCCTCTGAGCGCGGGACGACGGGCACCTCGACGGTGTCGCCGCCGGAGGCCGGCGGGCCGACGCCCACCCGGCCGAGCACCACGGTGACGTTGTCCGCCCCGCCCGCGCCGTTGGCTCGGGCCACCAGGCCGCGCGCCGCCTCGCCGAGCGTCGCGGCGCCGGCCAGCACCTCGGCGATCGCGGCCTCGGAGACGTACGACGACAGGCCGTCGCTGCACACCAGCACCACGTCGCCCTCGTGCAGGTCGGCCGACATCACGTCGGCCGTCACCTCGGCCTCGGCGCCGAGCGCCCGCGTGATCACGTTGCGGTGGGGGTGGTGCTCGGCCTCCTCGGCGGTGATCGTCCCGCGCCGCACCAGCTCGGCCACCACCGAGTGGTCCTCGGTGATCTGGGAGAGCGTGGAGCCGCGCCACAGATACGCGCGCGAGTCGCCGACGTGCACCACGTCGAGCCGCCCGTCGCGCAGCATCGCGGCGGTCATCGTGGTGCCCATGCCGCTCTTGTCGGCGTCGTCGCGGGCCATCCGGCGGATCGCGCGGTTGGCCTCCTCGATCGCCGCGCGCACCTCCTCGGCGCCGGCCGCGTCGCCGAGGCCCGCGACCGAGTCGACGGCCACCTGGGCCGCGACCTCGCCCGCCTTCGCGCCGCCCATGCCGTCGGCGACCGCGAGCAGGGACGCCGTGGCCAGCGAGCGGTCCTCGTTGTGGTGGCGGACCCGTCCGGTGTCGGAGAGGTGGGCCACCTCCACCAGGGCGAGCGCGCCCTCCGCCATGACCGCCCTACTCCTCGTAGCGCAGCGTCGTCTGGCCGATCCTCAGGGCGTCGTGGACCTTCAGCTGCGCGTCGCTCTCCACCCGGCGGTCGTTGAGGAACGTCCCGTT